>JAAKFB010000132.1 GCA_011065235.1 Chlamydiota bacterium
CTTTGAGCCAGTAACAACGTCCCAGGTTGGTAAAGAAGAGCAAGTAGTCGTGCGTGGATGCAACATAGACGTCTTTGAGGATGTCCCCCTCTTTTTTCATGTCTATGCCGATCACTCCATGACCTCCGCGCCGCTGCTCTCGGAATGTGCTTGTCGGCATCCGTTTGATGTAATCGTCTTCAGAGATGGTGATGATGACTTGTTCATCCGCAATGAGGTCTTCAATATTGAATTCCCCCTCTGCTGCGGTGATTTGAGTTCTGCGGTCTTGAGTGTGACGTTTGCCTACTTCTCCAAGCTCTTGCTTGATGATGTCGCGTACCATTTTATCAGATTCCAAAACCGAGCGCAAATGGGTAATTTTTTCGAGCAATTCTTTGTACTCGTTTTCAATTTTCTCTTTTTCCAAGCCTGTAAGTTGATACAAGCGTAGGTCTAAGACGGCATTGGCCTGCCTTTCGCTGAGGGCATATTTGGCAATTAAACTTGTTCTCGCCTCATCACGACTGGAGCTTTTACGGATCAATTTGACTACTTCGTCAAGATGATCGAGCGCTTTGAGGTATCCCTCTAAGACGTGGGCTCTCGCTTCTGCTTTAGCCAGCTCAAAGCGGGTGCGCCGGCGGATCACTTCAATCCGGTGGCTTACCCAAGCTTGGATGAACTGCTTGATGTTCATCGTACGCGGCAAGCCCTTATCGAGCGCCAGCATATTGCAACCAAATGTGACCTGCATTTCGGTGTATTTGTAGAGTTGATTGATGATCACATCGGGAATTTCCCCACGCTTGAGATCGAGCGAAATGCGCATTCCATCTTTGTCCGATTCATCGCGGAGATCTGAAATACCCGTGATGTTTTTATCATTGACAAGAGCAGCTATTTTTTGGATGAGGGTCGATTTATTCACGTTATAAGGAATTTCATCGACGATGATTCTCTGGCGATCTCCTCCTTTCTCTTGATCTTCTACATGAACAACTGCGCGCAAAATCACTTTTCCGCGGCCTGTGTGGTAGGCTTCTTTGATCCCTCTATATCCACAAATTATTCCCCCCGTTGGAAAATCGGGGCCGGGCATCACTTCTTGAATCTCTTCGATCGTGACCTTGGGATCATCGATCACGAGTTCTGTTGCCTTGATCAATTCATTTAGGTTGTGGGGAGGAATATTTGTTGCCATCCCGACTGCAATCCCTGAAGAACCATTAGCGAGGAGGTTGGGGAATTTCGAGGGAAATACGGTGGGTTCTGTTTTCGTCTCATCATAGTTGGGGACAATATCGACGGTTTCTTTTTCGAGATCTTCCATCAATGCGATCGACGCATGGGTCAAACGGGCTTCTGTGTAACGCATCGCAGCGGGAGGGTCTCCATCGACCGATCCAAAGTTCCCCTGTCCATTGATGAGGGGATAGCGCATGGCCCAATCTTGTGCCATGCGGACAAGTGTGGGATAAATAACAGTTTCACCGTGTGGGTGAAAATCCCCTGAAGTATCTCCTGAAATTTTGGCACATTTTCGATGTTTCCCTCCCGGTGACAGGTTGAGCAGGCGCATCGCATAGAGGATGCGGCGCTGAGAGGGCTTCAGACCATCGCGCACGTCGGGAAGTGCTCGTGAAATGATCACCGACATGGAGTAACGGAGGTAGCTTTCCTTGACCTCATCTTCTACATTGCGTGGGAGGATGATTTCGTCTTTGGTATAACTCATAATAATAACCTTAAATGTCTAGGTTTTTCACGGATAATGCGTGTTGTTCAATGAATGCTCTTCTAGGAGGAACTTCTTCGCCCATCAGCATGGTAAACATGTGGTCGGCAGCAATAGTATCGGGAATTGTCACTCGAATGAGAGTCCGCTTGGCGGGATCCATCGTCGTTTCCCAGAGCTGGTCAGCGTTCATCTCACCCAAACCTTTATAGCGCTGAATTTCGATCCCTTTGCGTCCATTAATTCTGAGATATTCGATTCCTTCTTTCAGCGTGTAGATGGAAGTTTCTGCTTTCTCTTCATCAATGAAATCTAAGAGTTTGCCATCGGCAATCAAATAGCTATCGATGGAGAAATCAAAGGCAGAGAGTTTTTCTTTGAGTTTGTGCAGCTGTCCAGATTCATAGAGTTCCACAAAGGACAAGGCTTTCGGATGGAATTTCAGCATGTCCTCTGTCCGTTCTTCCTCGGGAATCGCTGCCAAGGTACGCTCGTGTTCTTGCCTTTGGATCTCTTCGTATTCTTTCTTTATCTCGACGAAATCTTCTTCACAGTAGACCAACTTTTCATCATCTCCAAGCTTGATTTGGAATTGAGGAAGCCTACCTTCATCATCTTTTAAAGCGATAAACTCGCGGAAGGGAATTCCCTTTCTCTCGAGTGAAGAGATGAAGACCTCCACTTCGCGAATGAGTTTGATAAGAACATCAACTTCTTCGGTTTTCAAGGTCTCTTCGTGACCTGCAAGCTTGATTGAGATGT
This sequence comes from Chlamydiota bacterium, assembly GCA_011065235.1. GTDB lineage: Bacteria > Chlamydiota > Chlamydiia > Chlamydiales > Rhabdochlamydiaceae > Sacchariniichlamydia. Next base: position 2,480 of record JAAKFB010000132.1, read on the forward strand.
CGGAGGTTCCGAGTTTCAAGAGGTAGTCGTCCATCTCTTTTTCGCTGTGAATATAGCGTTTCACTTTTTTGCGAGTGACTCGATAGAGCGGTGGTCTGGCGATATAGACATAGTTATTTTCTATGAGTTCAGGCAGATGTCGGTACAAGAATGTCAAGAGAAGGGTCCGGATGTGAGAGCCATCCACGTCGGCATCCGTCATGATGATGATTTTGTGATAGCGGAGCTTGCTCAAATCGAAATTGTCTTTGCCAATTCCACAGCCAAAAGCGGCGATCATGGCACCCACTTCGGTGTTTTGCAAAATCCTTTGAAGGCGGGCTTTTTCTACGTTTAGAATTTTTCCGCGAATAGGCAATATCGCTTGAAATCGACGATCGCGCCCTGACTTGGCAGATCCTCCCGCAGAGTCTCCCTCAACGATGTAAATTTCACAGACTTCAGGGTTGCGTTCCTGGCAATCGGTCAGTTTCCCTGGAAGGCGAGCGCTATCAAGTGCTGTTTTGCGGAGTGTGAGCTCGCGGGCTTTGCGGGCCGCTTCGCGTGCATGCGCTGCTAAAACTGCTTTTTCTACAATCGTTTTCGCAATGCTCGGGTTTTCTCCCAGATAGATTGCAAATTCTTCCCCGCAAATTTGCTGGGAGATGGTGCCGACGTCTTTATTGCCGAGCCTTTGCTTGGTTTGCCCCTCGAATTGGGGATTGGGCACTTTGAGAGAAATAACTGCCGTTAATCCCTCTCGCAAATCATCCCCAGAAACAGAAATTTTTTCCGCTTTGGGAAATTGTCCGCTTTTAATGTATTGGTTCAAAACACGTGTCAAAGCAGTCGAAAAGCCGCTGACGTGAGTTCCACCCTGGCGTGTGGAAATATTGTTGACATAGGAGTAGACATTTTCAACGTAGGACTCGTTCCACTGCATCGAGAGTTCGAAATCAACGGGGCCATCGTCGCCTTCTTTCGTTCCATGGATGAAAATAGGAGGTTGGAAAAGAGGATTTTTATTTTCGTTCAAGTACTCGACAAAAGAGACCAGTCCTCCCTCATAGGAAAATTCGACTTCGGGATTTTCTGTAGAACGCTCATCGACGAAACGAATGATGAGTCCCTTATTCAAAAATGCCAGTTCGCGCAGACGTTTGATCAAAATTTCGTATTCAAACTCTGTCGTAGAAAAAATGGAGTCATCTGGCCAAAAAGTGATTTGTGTTCCCGTTTTTTCAGTATCGCCGATGACTTTTAATTGCTCTTTGAGTTTTCCCTTTGCAAATTGCATCTGGTAGATTTTTCCATCTTGATACACTTCTGCAATCAACAGCTTGGAAACAGCATTCACACACGAGACACCCACGCCATGCAATCCGCCAGAAACTTTGTAAAGCCGCTTATCGAATTTACCACCAGCGTGCAAGATAGTCATGACCACTTCTAAAGCAGAGACATCTCTCTTTTGCTTTTTCGATTCTGCTTCATGTTTTCCAACGGGAATTCCACGACCATTATCAAGTACTGAGCAGCTTCCATCTTTATGTAACATCACAGTAATTTCAGAGCAAAATCCCGCCATGGCTTCATCGATACTATTATCGACAACCTCGTAGACGAGTTGATGCAATCCACTGGAGTGCGTATCCCCGATGTACATGCTGGGACGCTCGCGAACCGCCTGCAGACCTTCGAGGACGGTAATTGCACTCGCATCGTATTCTCTTTTCTTAGCCATTGTAGTCATACCTTAAAAACCTTATACCTTAGCCGATGCAAAACCGGATATTGCGAATCTTTGCGTTTGGAAATTTTTTGCGCAATTCTTTTAGCAATTTGTGACGTTCATGTTGCGCCAATAAACTCAACAAAGAAGAGTTTCTGACTTTAATTGTCAAGATCCCTTCGATAAAAGAAACAGCCCTTGTCATCGGAGAAAGACGCTCTCCAATCACTGAAGGCCAAGCAGCCAAAATCAGATCGGGCCGCTCTTCGTGCCGTTTGCCAATTTGACGCAAAATTGCGGGTAAAAGCTGCCTTAAATTCTTGCTAGTTGGAGCAGTTGAAATTTTATCGGCCATACACATAAATGTACAGCTTTTAGGGACTAAGTTGCAACTGTTTTTTTGTTATTCACAACGTGCATTTCTTCATAAAAATACGCAGTCAAGGAGAACAACAAAAGACCTGTTGAAACACTCAAAGAAAGCCATTGCATCACGATTGTCCCGTAAAGATGTGCGGCAATTCCAAAAGCACTAACTGCCAGTAAACACACCTTGGCAATCAATTTTAAAAGAGCGCCTTTAAAGTCAGGGCGGCCGATCTCAGACGTGATAATACGTGAAAATTGCATTTTAATCCCGTTCATTGCCGTCATGAAAAGAGCAATGCTACCCAAGAACCCAATTGTGCTTAAAACTTGTAGTTGAGAAATAGAGAGTGATATCCATTTTTCATTATGAAAAATTTTGAGTGCATCTGCAATCAAATCGATAGAAAAAACCCCGTTAATAAACACTTTTTGTGTCTTTTCAGGCAGTTCCGCTACAGATCCGACCAACATGCTATCTTTGAGGCTTACGATGGAATGTCCAAAACTTCTCAATTGTCCTGGATAATTGAACCATTCTAGGGTGTGATTCATATTGCCGAATGCTGTTTTACATCCACGACTCGTTTGGGAAAGCTCTCCCTGGAACCATTCCGCCCATTTCAATGAGCGCACAACTGGTCGTACGACCATTTGCTGGACTCCTATCGGGCTTTTTACGTAGTCTTTAGCGACTGAAAAAACTGTTTGAGTTTGTTTAGAATCTCCTTCTAAACTTAAATTAACTGCCATAATACACCTTAGTTTATTATAGCATAATAAAGGTGTATTTAAACAGATGCAATAAAGTATTTATACGACGAGGAGGGGCGATTTGGCAAAGGGCCCGTAAAGAAATAACTTGGGCAATCCTCGAGCAGGAAAACGGTTCAGATCTTGAGGATTTTTCCGCAGTAGATATTCCTGCAATATCTACAAGGGAAAATCATCGAGAGATGAATCGA
>JAAKFB010000133.1 GCA_011065235.1 Chlamydiota bacterium
CTCTCATTGGCATTTCCCGAACTGGAGCGTCTACACGCTTGAGATAGGCCCTCGCCTCTTTTTCACTCTCAGCAATGATTCCGTCGAGTGTGTGGACCGCCCTGTCAACGCTAATTGGAAGAAAGAGCTGATGATGCGCTTCCTTGTTGAGCAAATTGGGTAGCAGTAAGAGTTGACCTTTCATCTGTGCCTGGGTGGGTTTTTAGCACAGAGGATACCTTTTCTTCGATTTTTTGAGGATCTTTTAAAGAGGCCAAATAATTAGCAATTTCTTTCCTATCAACTTCTGAGATGGTGAATTTCTCATTGAGTTGCCCCAAGCCCAAAAGGATCGCGTCCGAACTGTCTGGAGTAAGGCCATCTGGAAATTCGATTTTTGTAGTATTGTCAGCAAGAAGCGGAAATGCGTTTGTCTCAGTCAAGAGAGCGTTTTCAGTCATTTGAGAGACTTTTTTTTCGATTTTTTCTCGATCGTTGAGAGAAGCCAGAAAACACCCCATTCCCATCAGTTGCCAGGGGAGCATTTGTGTGAGTTTTGGTTTGAGCTTCTCTAACCCTTCAAGTACAGATTGCATGACCTCTTCAGAAAGACTTCTAGGAAATGTAATCAACTCACTGCAGAGAAATGCAACGCGATCCTCTTGAGAAAGCTTTTCAAATCTCTCTTCAAAAACAGATAACAGATTGAGAGTCGCTGATTGGATTTTCTCATCCATCACATTACTCAAAATCATTAGAGTTCCGTGAGTGTCTAGGGGAAATAGGTTAAGTTGAGAAAGAATTTCTTTTGTTGGCTTTACATATTTTTTAATATCTTCATATTGAGAAAATCCAATAATCCACTGAAAAAAAAGAGGCGATTTTCCTGTACAATCAAGATCCGATAAGAGTTCGGGTAATTTTTTCGAAAGAGTAAAGTTGATGTTACAACTCCGTACAAGAAACGCACGGAGCTCTTCCGGATCAAATGCGCAATAGGTCCGATTGAACTGCTCTAGCATATGATAAGTACTTTGCATTTGGCCTTGTTTGCTTTGTTCTTCAAGGATGAGAAAATAAATGAGCGCATATTGTAAAAAATCCTCTTCTTCCATCCCCTCTTTTACATTTTCAATCAGGGCCATATGCGTATCAACTGAAGATTTTTCTATAGGCTCGAGCACTGAAAAATCATCCCAGTTTTTTAATACTGGATCCTGCTGTTTGGCATACATGCACCAATTAAAGACTTCTTCCTCTCGAGTTCCAAGGGAAAATGCATTTTGCAGGCGCAAAAACTGCCGCGCTGCTAAAAGCCAGCTGTAGGCTTTGGTTTGAGGATCGGGCTTTTCAGCAATCAGCCCCTCTCGGCCATAAGCAAGAAGGTGAAATACGAGATCGATACGGAATTCTTCATCTTCCAGTGCTTTTGGAGACAGTAAACCCGTCTGAACCCCCAGCATTTCTAAAAAGACTTCCCAGGTTTTTTGTTCTGTATACGCGCGAAAAGTCAAAAAATGGTCTTGTTTGATTAGAACAAATCTGATTGGAAATACCCAATTGAGAGGAAACAACTCGATCAATTTGGATAATCTCTCCCCATCACCCCCTGTAGCAGCCCATTCTTGCGTTAGAACTGCCCATGTTTTGCCTGGAAGAGCAAGGTGTTTATAAAAAAATGGAGCCATTTTTGTTGCATCGTAGGAGTCTGTCTCCCCATCCAAATAATCCATGAGATCTTGCGTCATATCATCATCGGAGAATTTCACCCATTTGCTCACTTGCGCAAATCGTGTGGGAAAGGTACGCGTCACTTCATGGACCATCAAAGCCTGCTGTTTCAACTGCTCAATGAGACATTTTTTACTACTGGCTCCTAACCCTGAAAATCCTCCCAAATAGCCTTTCACAGTTTTCAGGTCTGCTACATTTTCCCCAACACTCAGCGCTTGGACCACGTCGCGATAAAGAGGATGAAGTAGTGCATAACTCTTTTTGAGCTCTTTCGATTGGGAAAACAGGAGGCTACCGTTTGTTGATGGAAACGAACGGAGATAAAATTTTACAATCGTATCCACAACCTCTTCGAGCGATTTGCCAGTCTCTTTCACTACCTTTCGCAGGGTAGTATCATCAAAACGATACTCAGGAGACTCCTGGGTGGGTTTGGTCAATTCACTAAATTTATCGATGATAGACATAGTTAAATCTACTCGTTAACGCTGCTGCGAAAAATTTAAAGATGAGCGCCGCTGACAAGGCACTGAACACTCTGGGCTCAGGAAAATCCGAGCGAGCACTGGCTTCAAGTCCAATCCCTGCTCCAAGCGAAGCATACGCTATACAGCCGGCTATCCCTTGAAGGTAAGAATCTTTTTCCAGTGCCTGATTCCCAATTCTCATGATTTCCATGATGTAGAGCCCGAGCAAGGGAATCCCCTGTGAGTAGTGGGTGTAAAAATAGCTTGTGCTCCGCAACGGGGATTCTTTGTTTTCTTTAAACTTGCGCCTAACCAATTCTGCAACAGCATAGCTGCCGTACAAAAATGGCCCAAAAGTCGCAAGAGCTGCGCGATCAAAGGGATTGATGTTTTGGAAAGTTCCCGTATTTGTATTCAATCCAGCGATCCCAAGGCCAATAAATCCCCCAACGCCTAAAATGGCAAAAGTCCATTTCGCCAACTTGAACACTTTTTCTCCGTTGGAAAGAGGCTGTAGGGGCCGTTTTAGCTCGAGCAAATGCTCTTCAGGGACCTCTGTATAGCGCGCTCTTTCGACGTGTCGTTTCCCGCCTGTTAATGCCCCCGTAAGCAGGTAACACAAAGCTGATCCAACGGGGTTTTGAATGGCCCCTCCCAAAACAAGCGTTCCTCCCGGAAGCACATGGGAAACAGCTAGAAAGACCCTTGTGAGCGAAGTATATATTTTCAGCTCACGCGGCTGCGAGGGAGTCTCCCAAACGTCCTCTGCACCTCCGCTCGCCCTTTGCAAGGCGATGATCCGTTTGAGCCAAATCTCTCCGCAGAGCTGGGCAAAACCATCCCCTGCAAGGATCACTCCATAGTTTTTTAAAAAACTAATGTGCGGGATTTGCGATGCCACAGCAGCTAAGGCCACTCCAGAAAGCGCTTCTGCAACGCTCCACACAATGCGCCCATTTGAGTAACTCAAAGGTGTAACGCGTAGTTTTGTCAAATCTTCGGATTCGGAACCACTGTCAACGAGAGGCACCGTATCATCCGTTTCGGATAAACGGCGTGTCACAAGCGTGTGCAAAAACGCTGTCGTGCAAGCTCCTCCAAGACCGTTTAAGATGCCAAAGATTGGTACCGCCCAGTCGGTTTTGTTGAGATATACTTGCGAAAGCGTCAAAAAAACGGGGGTCGCGTAATCTGCAAGGAAGGTGACTTCTCGATTAGACCAATCCCTTTGCAGAGCGACTTGAGCGGTATTTTGCAGGGCAGCTCCCGCCAAAAAAGAGAGTAGGGTACTCGACACGCTGTCATTTCCCCACCCGTGAAAATGAGTCGCTTCTGCTGCAATGGCAGCCCCTCCAATCCCAAGAGAGACCCCACTAATCGCAATTCTCCATGCAAGTTTTTGATAGTTGATCTGATTAGCACTCTTTTCAGGATGCAACGCTTTATGATCAATCATCGATGGAATCGCTATTCGGCCCATACTCACTCCAGAAAATTTACTAAAATTTTAATTTACAGTTGAATTCTTGGCAAGGAACGAGATAAAAACAAATTTGGAGGTGACCTTATGACACGCGTACTATTTTTGCTTTTGGGATTGGCGCTACTTGGATTTTCTTGTCAAAACCGCGTTCAAGATCTGAACTTTGGCCCCGGACCCGAAGACGAAGAGGAAATTCATCTCACAGATGGATTTTCGCACAAAAATTCGCAAAAATAAAAAAAATTATCTACCACCCGCTCACTTCGTTCGCGGGTGGTATTTTATCCTTAAATTGACACTATTGGGTGGCAGTTACGGGTTTAAATTATAAGCACTATACCCTATCAGAACAACTCGCTATAACATCGGCTGAAAGCCGAGGCTACGGCAACGAAACCAGATTGCCTTGCAAGTTTTCTTCATGTTTTGAGTACGTTTTTTCAAAGCGGGATTTTTTTGCTTCAAAAGATAGTTTAGCCGATCTACTTAAAACATGACATTGTAATATATGCGTCCTAATAAACTCCTGAAAAACTCGCATTGCAGAAAAATCGGTAAATAGCTTTGTTTCTTCGCGTGCATACGCAAGTGTTTGTTTGTCTGACTTATTCTTATGAAGCTTCGCGCATACTAAACGCGCAGCAGTCTTTATAGATCCAAGAAACTTTGTCTCTTCGCGTGCATGCGCAAGTGTTTGTTGGTCAGGCTCATCCTTAAGAAGCATCGCCCATGCAAAACGGACAGCTGCCTTTACAGATGCAAGGGCGCAATTTTCACTTTTTTGAGGACTTGGAGCAATTGTTTTAAAGAGCTTACAAAGGTTATCGGTACTTGCTAAGAATTTTTCAGGCAAATATTCATAAATATACGAATAAGCTTGGAAAGCTTCTTTATCTTTAACAAATTTAGTCATCACAAAGAGTAGGTCCTCTGTCATATTTGCAGGATCGATTTTAAAGGCTGTAATTGTAGGATCATATTTTCCTCCTCCTCGGTTGCAGATGGCGAGATATCCATTCATGAAACACAATGTAATAGTATGCATTTTCCAACCAGATGCTATAAAAACTAACTCTCCGTTTTTAATTTTTCTGACGATTTCTTTATCAGAGCGCTTGGCATCATATGCTTCTCTTAACGCTTGTTCTAATTTTTCAGCTTTATTTCCCAATCGAAATTTCGAAAATAGAGAATCTTCTCTGAAAGCCTTCAGCGAATCGGCAATTTCTAAGAACATGAAATTAGAATAAAATCTCTCTAGGCGAACCTTTGTACCATCAATACTTACTCTTCCTTCTAAATTCAGCCAATTCGCTAACACTTTGTGCGAAAGAAATGAGATTTCATAAGCACTCAGTTCATCTCGCTTAGAGATGATTGTTCCATTTGTAATACCGAGCAATCGAGGTGTGTATCCCTCCATCCCCCTTGCATCGAGATCGGCACCTTTATTGATGAGATCTTTTGCCTCTTCTTCATTTCCAATATAGTATGCATGATGAAGCTCCGTCCACTTCGCTTCTTTTTTTTCATTAACATCAACTTTAGCTGTATTCTCCGCTGGTTTGCGAGTAAGAGCTTCAGCACTGCGGCTTTTAATAAGAATTGACATATCATTATCCTATTTTATTTAAGTTTATAATTTAATATTAACATATTTTAAATTAAATGTAAAGAAATTATTTAGATTGGTAAGTGACTTATAAAGAGATGTTTATTATACACATCTGAATTGAAGAATTGGAATTTTGCCAAAATCGGAGCCCTGAATTTTGAAGCTTCGAAGCAGCTCATATTCAAGAATATGAGCGATGGAGAAGATTCGAAAGGCACGGGTTTCCGATGAAGG
>JAAKFB010000134.1 GCA_011065235.1 Chlamydiota bacterium
ATGTAAATAATATATTCACATTTGAATTAATGTTTAATTTTGCTGGAGGACTAATGATACCAAATTATTATATTGATATTTCGAAATTTATTGAAAAGAAAATGAAGTCCTTAAGGTATCATACAACAGAATTCGAAAAATATGGAGGAGAAAAGTAAATAGATTCCATACCATTTCGAGGATTTCTCCTAATAATTGGGTGGAACTGATCTTGAAATTGATCATAAATATCTGTTGGATCGAATCCCTTATTTTTTAAATATTGAGCCACCTTTGAATTATGCACAAAAGCATTTCTTTCGTTGTATACTCCCACCATTTCTCTTAAAATCTTTTTCATTCCTTCAGACATAGAACTAAACGCTTTTCTATTATTAGAGATACATGTATCTCCTCCCATTTCTGGGGTCTCTTTACATAAGAGAACGGTGTACAATACAGGATTTTTCCACCCCGTTTTGTCTGTATGCCAAAAATCAAACAAGGGGGGATTATGTTCATCATTTTTTAGCACAAAACACTCTGGACAACCGTCCAAAGTAAGACCTTGGTCAACATAATGTTGTTCTATTGCAACATGCCCAAGAAATCTTAGACTTTCTACCATTTGCTGCCCGCATAAACTTTGATTTCTAAAAATGAGCGCTGAAAACTCATCCAAGCCTCTTTGGATCAAATCTCTGATTGCTTGGTCTTGTGGCCTTGATAAATCGATGGTTGTTACTTCAGCTCCTAAAGCAGGGCTGATCCGAGTTAAAGGAGGCAGGGATTTTGATAATGTTTTCTGCCCTATGTTTGATATGAACTTGTTTAGTCCATTAGGACAAAATTTTTTTTTTTGAAATATTGTTGTCGCACTGCACATTAAAGAAGCACTACTACGCCCTATTAAATTCATTTTTCCCTCCTTCTCGCGGATAATGAATTACAGTTGTTGTAAATCGCGAAGAATTTAGACAATCTGTAAATAATGCATAACACCTTTTCATGGCCGCTATTTATTGTCAAATTTTTTTAAAGGACTTAGGGCCCGTAAAGAAATAACTTGGGCAATCCTCGAGGGAAAAATCGATTCATCTCCCGATGATTTTCCCTTGTAGATATTGCAGGAATATCTACTGCGGAAAAATTCTCAAGATCTGAACCGTTTTCCTGCTCGAGGATTGCCCAAGTTTTTTCTTTACGGGCCCTTAGGGACTTTCTCATAGGGAAAAATCTTGACTCTTGGCGGCGGGCGAAAGCAATTCCTAAACACCCTCTAAGTTGTCAAAAGTTGCAAAGTCGAGGTTAGGAGAATTTAGAATAGAGAGATAGAGATTTTTCTTTAAGGATTTATTCTATCCAGAGTGCCACTGCAGAGGCATATTCCTTGCAGTGGCTAATAGTGACGAGGATTTTGGGGTGGTTGAACTGCTCTTCGAGTTTGCCAGAAATGTGCACTTCGGGCTTTCCCTTTTCATCGGCTAAAATTTCGATGTCATGCCATGAAATTTCACTGCCAAAACCACATCCAAATGCTTTTGCGATCGCTTCCTTTGCAGCAAAGCGCCCTGCAAACCGGGGATAGGGATCTTTTTGAGAAAAGCAATATTCTTGCTCTTTTTTGGTGAAAAGACGATCGAGAAAGGCTTGTTTGTGCTCACTATGAGCCTCTTTCACCCGCCCAATCTCGATCAAATCATTCCCAAGACCCTGAATTTGGGATAGGCTCATACTTCGACTCGATTTCCTTTGGAAGGGATATCATCCAAGGTATTGCAGAAGATCATCCTTCCCGATGAGGTATGCTTCACGGACAGAACGGTCACATCGATATTCTCTCCAATGTAATCGCCTCCACCATTGACGACAACCATCGTACCATCTTCGAGATAGCCAACACCTTGGTTAGGCTCTTTTCCATAGCGCTGGATTTTGATTTTCATCGATTCGCCCGATTGCATCAAAGGTTTGAGCGCATTGGACAGACCATGAAGGTTGACGATTTTGATCCCTTCAACAGCGGGAATTTGAGCTTGAGAGATATCGGCTGTTAAAATATTCGAATCGCCGATCCGAGCGAGACGTAAGAGTTGAGTAAAGGAATCGCTAGAATCCGAGTATTGCGTTTCATCAAAGCGAAGTCCTAAGTTTGGAATTGCCTCTAGCTTTTTCACCGTTTCTAGGCAGCGCTTAGCCTTTGTTTTAGTGGCTTCATCTCCCATTTCCGCTTGAGAATAGAGCTCTTTTAAGACGAGCCGAGGCATCACTAAGGCATTATCGATAAGTCCTGTGGAGGCAAGGTCGAGAATGCGTGAGTCAGACAAGGCTGTACTATCGACTAGAAGATCTTTTTTGCTACTTTTAGATTGATTGAGCTTTATGAAGGGGAAACTGAGGAGAATCTCGTCAGAAAAATGGATGGTTAAAAATGTTCCCATATAGGTTCCCAAAAGGAAAAAGGAAACTCTGAGTAAATCGATAGTTTGTGGTTGGAGGGCAGCTCTCATATGGCTTAAATCTAAGACGGCACCAAAAAGAGAATTTAGTGCTTGTCCCATGAGATACCCTAGAAATAATCCGAGAGTCACGGTGTTAAATGCTTTTAAGTTATATCGTTTAAACAACACTTCTAAGGAAAGAAGTAGGGTGCTAAAAAGAAATCCCACTCCAAGACCTATAAGTACCTTTTGCCAGACAGAGCCGACAGGAAGGGATATCATAAAAGCGGTCATGAAGAAAAGACTCAAAAGAACGAAAAAAACTCTTAAAAAAGCCAAAGAGATTTTCATGAAAAAGTCTCCACATTAAAGGTTAAAATTGAGTATGCTCAGATAATCTGATACGAGTAGCGAGTTTAACTTGGCTAAATTTTTTTGTCGATGACTTTTAAAAAACATTCTCTGATAGCCCTAGCGGGTTTTATCTGGTTCTCCGTGGGCTTAATGCTTCTGATCAAGGGGTTAAAGCTGGTGATTCTGGCTGCTTACTTCTCTGAAGAAAAAACAGGGCCAATACTCAATTTTTTGATGTATGCCACCACAGGTGCAATTTTGCCCTCGGTCCTCATCATTATTTTGCTTGGCCTTATTCTCGGATTTGTTAAGGGAAAGTGGGTGCTTGGAAAAGCGGCAAAACGGACTGTCACCCGTCTTTACCCTCTTCGAGGATCCATCCGGCTGACAAAACTCTATCGACTCCGTGACTATCTTCTGATTGTGGGGATGATCGGATTGGGTCGAATAATCAGTTGGGTAAATCTCCCAGGTGATATTCACGCTTTCATCGATATCACAATTGGTTCAGCACTCATCAATGGTGCGATGATCTACTTCCGCTACGCTATCAAATTCAAGGATGAAGAGAAAAAATTGTCTAATCTGTATTAAGAAAGCTAATAGAATCCTTCATGGGCACCTCATTTCCTTTTTGAGATTCCGGATATTTATACTGAGTCTTTAATTTCTCTGAATAAGCAAGGATTTCTTCTTTGAGAGCTTGGTTTATTTTTTCAAGCTTGAGTGCATTTGTGAGATAGAGAAAGCCATCCTGGATGCCATACTCTTTCAGATCAGGAAGAGTCATATCTGGGGCAAAGGGTTGGATTTTTTCAATCAGCTCTTTAAATTTTTCTGTATCCTCAGGAAGCATGTGTTCTTTGCGCATATTCTCTCCTGTACCGACTGTGCCCCACCATCGTTGATACTGTGACACCAAATACTGCCAACCATGCATCGGAAGATGATGGATTTTTAGAACAGCGGAAAGAGAATCCCTCCAAACATGAAGGTTGGCCCCCCAATTTTCCATTTTGAGGTAAATGTGTTTGGAACTGTCCCGTGTTTGGATCCGTCCCATCATGACGGTCCCTTGGTTAGCGGGAAGCTGATTAAAATCGTAGCCGAAATGAGAGTAGCCATTCCACTTCCCCCCCTGAACAGGAATGGCTCGTTCTTGATAATGGGAAGATTCTCTTCCATAAAGGATAGGAAAAAAGAAGTTGAAAAGGCGGTATTCAGGATCTTCGATATCTAAAGTTCCTTCTACAAAAGATTCCCCTTTGGTGTCAGCTTGCGCCATGAGTCCCCAGCAAACTGCGTTGAGTTTGTTTTCGAGATTTGTTCGATCGACAGTTTTGCCTAGGTAAAGATTTTTACGGATTTCAAGCCCTTGTTGAGCTAGAGGTTGTGCTTCTTTTTCGAAATCAATCCTCGGACAAAAGGCTTCAACATACTTTTGGAATTTCTCCCAATCGATTGCCGTAAGTTCAGGGGGCTCTTCAAGATCAACAGACTCTTCGAGAATAGGCGGTAGCTGAGGGGGTAAGGGCATAGACTGCTCCGTGAGGGCAGCATTATCTGGGAAAATTTGTTTGGCTACTTGTTTGATTTGCTCGGGTTCTATTGTGAGAGTCTTCTGGTTTCCATCTTTTTGCGGAGCCTCAGAGCGTGACAAGTCGAGCGAAGTTTTCACTTCCTCTGCGTTCGGGGTGTATTTAATGGTTAGTTGAGGTTCTTGAGTAGTTTGCTCCACAATAGCATTTGATGTTTGGTCGGAACTTTGTTGAGTTGGGAGAGCTTCAAGAAATTTCTGAAAGTGCTCCAGAGTGGAGGTTTCAGAGGGGACATTAGACTTTTTGGATATTTGAAGGGGTAAATTCCCGATAGGTTTATTAGTTTGTGGGGGAAGGGGACCAGTTTGGGAAATTAGTTTGGTTAATTGCTTAATCTGGAAATCTTCCAACAGGCATTCTTCTCTTGTTTTGCCGTCTTGCAGAAAGATTTTCAAAGAGGAAATGGGAGGCAGGGTCTCAAACTGTACACGTATGTTTTCTAGAGTCTTCGGTGATGAGAAATCGAACAGTGTGTTCACGGTATTTCCCTCATGAGAATACGACAAACCGCCAATTAGTTGTTTTTGAGCACCAAGCGATTGATTCGAAGGGCCGGATGGAGCAGCCCTTACCAATTCTAAAGTTTGAGGGGGGCTCTGTTGATCTAGAGGGTCTTCAACAAATTTCTGAAGGGGCTCCCGAGTGGAGGGTTCAGAAGTGACAATAGTCTTTTCGGATATTTGAAGGGGTAAGTTCACGATACGTTTATCAATTAGTGGGGAAGGGGTTGGCCCTGTCGGTGGAGTCTCAGTAGTAGCAGCGGGTCGCTTGAAAAGTGCGAATGCTGCTGCGGCAGTGGTGATCACAGCAGAGACTATGAAATAGAGCATCGAATCAGAAAGGGGAGCAGATGCTGGAACTGGAGGAATGACTTTTGGGGCAGAAGTGACAACATCTGGGAAATTGCTAGGGCATGTCGGGTGAACAAGAACCGAGGGTGTTGAGGGGAGAGGAATGACTTCTGGGGCAGAAGTGAAAACATCTGTGAAATAGCTAGGGCATGCCGGGTTAACAAGAACGGAGGGTGTCGAGGGGTGAGGAATGACTTCTTGGGCAACAGCGCGGGCATTCGTGACATTGGTCGCGGATGTGGG
>JAAKFB010000135.1 GCA_011065235.1 Chlamydiota bacterium
TACCGCCTATGCCACCCTTCTCGATGACATGGGACTTCCCGCCACAGCCACAATCCAGTTGCAAAAGCTCCCCTTTGTCGATCCCGAATCGGCCGATCTCGATCCTCTCGATGAATATCTCGACATCGCGATGCAATGTCGCCCCGATTTGCTTGCAGCCAGATCTGATGTCCACTCTGCTGAAATGATACTCAAAGCAGCCAACCGCCAATGGACTCCCGTTGTCGATTCAACGGTCGACTTCGGGAGAACCTATTACACCGGTGGGTTCAACGACAGATACAACTACACGTGCACATTCGCAGTAAGCATGCCCATTTTTACCGGTTTTCACATCAAAAACACAATCAACAGGGCCAAAGCGCGTTTTGAAGAAACAGAAGGTCAATTAAAACAGCAAGAACTCTCTGTGATCAAAGACATCACCACTGCCCATTACAACGTCAGCGTCGCTTTCAACACCCTCAAAGCCGCCATCCTCTTTTTGAAATCCGCTAAAGAACAATATGAAGTGGCGCTCAGTCAATACAAAGTGGGCGTCAACACCATTTTAGATGTCACCTCTGCGCAAGCCGCCCTTTTTGACGCACGCGCAAAGCAAGCACGCGCGATTCAGCAGTGGTTCAACACGCTTGCCACGCTGGCGTATAGCGCGGGAATCCTTTCAACTAACACAGGAATGACACCATGAATATCCTTCTTCTATTAGCCCTACTTTTATGTTCAGTGAGCTGCCATAAAAAAGAAGAGCCCAAGAAGCCTCTCTTTCAAGTGGAAGTCACAAAACCCAAAGTCGAGGACATCACCCTCTATCATTCCTATGTCGGCCACGTTGAGGCCTATGTCCAAGTCGATGTCACCGCCCAAGTCGAAGGGGTGCTGACGGGCTATTATTTCACTGAAGGGATGGAAGTGAAACAAGGAGATCTGATTTTCTCAATCGATTCTCGCCCCTACGAAGCACAATTGTCAAAAACTGAAGCTGCCCTCTCTCATAGCATCGCCAATTTGCGCTATGCAGAAGATGTAGCCAAACGCAATGCCAGCCTTGCGCAAAAAGATTATGTCTCCCAGCTCGAATACGATGAGTACATCACCAATGTGATGACAAGCAAAGCTACCATTAAAGAAAACGAAGCGGAAATCGATACGGCAAAAATCAACATCACCTATTGCAACATTCACGCTCCTATGAATGCCGTCTCGGGAAAACTCAAAATCCAAGTAGGCAATCTCATCCGCAATGCAGGAGAAGAAGCACTTGTCACCCTCAATCAAATCACCCCCATTTACACCTACTTTTCAGTCCCCCAAAAAGACTTGCCCCATATCATGGAACTTCACAGGAAAAAAGCCCTCAAGGTGGAAGCCTTCCTCAACGGCGATGAATCCAAGCCCTATTGCGGCGACTTAGATTTGATCGACAATCAGGTCAATGACCAAACCGGTTCCATCTGGCTCAGAGGAGTCTTTGCCAATGAAGAAAAGCTACTTTGGCCCGGCGAATTTGTCGATGTCAACCTCATGCTCGAAGAGAAGAAAAATGCGATCTTGCTTCCAACGAATGCCATTACCCTCGGTCAAAAAGGGAAGTACGTGTTCATCCTCAAGTCTAATCAAACAGTTGAACTACGCTATATCGAAACGGGAGAAGCGATCGGCAGTATGACCCTGATTGAAAAAGGAATTGAACCCGGAGAAACCGTGGTAACGCAAGGACAAATTAATCTCACAAATGGAATCCAAGTGAAGGTCAAATCATGAATATTTCTGCACCTTTCATCCGCCGCCCTGTCATGACAACGCTTGTTATCCTGGCAGTGGCGTTTTTTGGCTTTCTTGCTTATCGAGCCCTTCCTGTCAGCGATTTGCCCGAAGTGGAATTTCCGACGATCGAAGTGACGATCAACTATCCCGGCGCTGATCCGATCACTATTTCGAATAACGTCGTCACCCCGCTAGAGCAACAATTCACTACAATCGAAGGGATTCAGACGATCTCCTCGACGAGTTACACGGGCAGTGCCACCATTGTCTTGCAATTCATTCTCAGCCATTCCATCGACGCCGCTGCAACCGATGTTCTCGCGGCAATCAATGCTGCCAACCAGCAGCTCCCCCAAGACCTCCCCTTCATGCCGACCTACACAAAAACCAATCCCACTTCAACACCCATTCTTGCCCTGGCAATCACCTCTGACACCATGCTTCCCGCTGATCTTTATACCTATGCCCATACCGTCATTGGAGAACGGATTAACATCATTGAAGGAGTCTCACAGATCCAGATTTACGGCGAGCCCTATGCCGTGCGCATTCAAGTCGATCCCCAAAAACTCGCCTCAAGAGGAATCGGCATAGACGAATTTGCAACATCGATTCAAAATCAAAACGTCTACTTGCCCACCGGAACACTTTATGGATCCAAAACAGAATTCACCATCGACTGTGCGGGCCAAATCAATAGAGCTGAAGGCTATCAAAACCTGATCATCAAAAATGACAATGGCCTCATCACGCGCGTCGGCGACGTGGGACAAGCACTCGACAGCCTATGGAAAGATAAATACTACACCCAATTTTTACAAAAAGACTCCCAGCAGTGGATGGTCGGCCTTGCAGTCCAAAAGCAACCAGGAGCGAATACCCTTGATACGATTGCAAAGATCAAAGATAAACTCTCTCAAATTGAAAAAGAGCTTCCCGGCTCGGTTCGCGTCACTCCCATGTACGATCAATCGATCTACATCAAAGAATCGGTCGATGAGGTTGAATGGACTCTTTTGATCGCGCTTGCTCTTGTCGTTTTCGTGATCTTTATTTATCTCGGCAAATTCGTCAATACGATCATCCCAGCGCTTGCGATCCCCATTTCTATTTGCGGAACCTTTGTCATCATGCAATTTCTGGGATATTCCATCGACATCCTCTCTTTGCTGTCCATCACTCTCGCCATTGGATTTCTCGTCGATGATGCGATTGTCGTCTTAGAAAATATCGTCCGCCAAGTCGAACATGGGGATTCTCCCTATCAAGGAGCCCTTAACGGCTCCAAGCAAATTAGTTTCACTATTTTGTCGATGACCATTTGCCTCTGCTGCATCTTTATTCCGCTCGTGTTCATGGAAGGGATTATCGGGCGGCTTTTGCATGAATTTGCCATGACGATCGTGATCGCCGTCCTTTTTTCCGGCATTATTTCTCTAACGTTCACACCCATGCTCTGCAGCCGATTCATCAGCTCTTACCAACTCGATCGCAAACTCAACTTCGTCGAACGGATTTCCAAGTGGTTCAACACCGCTCTTCTCAACCTGTATAAACCTGCCCTCAAGTGGTCCTTGAACCACCGCAAAACGATCCTTTCTTGCGCTATTTTAAGCCTCGCCGGTTCCCTCTATCTCTTAGTCACCCTTCCCAAAGATTTCATTCCTAATGATGACATCGGCTTCATTCAGGGTTTTGCCAAGGGACGCGATGGCACCTCTCCCTTTGAAACCATCGATGTTGCCAAACAAATTCAGTCCGTTGCGATCAAAAACCCTTATGTCAATGAAATGATGACCATCAGTGCGACGCAGCAAGACAACCAAACGATGTTTTTCTTTCGCCTAATCGACATCCATAAGCGCCCTCCCATCCAAGATGTCATCGATATGCTCCACAAGGAAATCACGAGCCAAGTAGTCGGTCCCCAGCTATTCTTAAAAATCCTCCCCCTGATCAACCTCCAAGTGGGAGCTCTCGCAGCAAAAGCCAACTACCAGTACACCCTGCAAAGCCTCACCTCAGAGGATCTCTATACCTCTGCCACCAAACTCGAAGAGAAGATGCAGGGGCTCACCTCTCTCTCTACCGTCACCAGTGACATGGATATCACGCAACCCCAGCTCCACATCGAGATCGAGCGAGATAAAGCCTCCCTGTATGGAATCACCGCAAGTCAGATCGAAAACGTGCTGAGTTTTGCTTTTGCCAACATCAACCTCTCTCCGATCAACGAGCCCGACAACCAATACTATGTCATCATGGAAACCCTTCCCAAGTTCTACCGCGATCCCAAAATGCTCTCCCAACTCTGGCTCCGCTCATCCACAAGTGGCAATCTCGTTCCCTTTAGCGAAATCGTCACTATGACCGAAAAAGTCGGCCCACTCACAGTCAATCACCTCAACGGACTTCCCTCTGCCACCATCAGCTTCGATCTTGCAGAAAACGTTCCTTTGAGCACTGCCCTTACAGACATCGACAACATTTCCAAAGACCTCCCTCCCACCGTTTTTGGCCGAGTCGAAGGGGCGGCGAATATTTTCAAGAAGTCGTTTGCCAACCTCAATTACCTGCTCCTCATCACCTTTTTTGTGATCTACATCGTTCTCGGCATCCTCTATGAAAACTTCTACCATCCCATCACCGTAATGTCCACGCTACCGCCTGCAGCACTCGGAGGGCTCATCACTCTCGTTCTTCTCCAGTACACCCTCTCGCTCTACGCCTTTGTCGGGCTCGTCCTCCTGCTCGGAATTGTGATGAAAAACGGGATCATCATGATCGATTTTGCCAATGAGGCGGTCGAAAAGGACAACAAGGAGCCTCTCGATGCGATCTACACAGCTTGCTGCGTCCGTTTCCGTCCCATCTTGATGACCACCTTTGCCGCCACCATGGGCGCCGTGCCGATTGCCGTCGGCCTCGGCGGCATGACAGCTCAGAGCCGCCGTCCCCTCGGCGCCGTGATTGTCGGAGGGCTCCTCTTTTCCCAAGTCCTAACCCTCTTCCTCACTCCCGTGGTCTATCTCTACATCGAAAAACTCCGCTCCTGGCTAAATAGGAAAAAAACCACAGAGAAAATTTAAAAAAACCACAGAGAGCACAGACTCGACTTTAGGATTTTTTTAAGCCGAGGCTAGCTGGAAGATCATTTCTTCAATCTGTACTTTTCCCAGTTCACCTTTTTTGGTGAACTGGGAAAAATATTTCTTCCTCATAATACTCACCCGGACATACGCAAGCAAATCTCAAAACGCTATATGGGTTTTGTTGAAAAAATCTCCTCTAATTTGGGCCGCAATTACGCATTAGGAGCTCTTTAGGTTGTGTTACTTAAAGCAAGGGAACTTCGCTCTTTTCCAAGCTTAGAAAAGTTTTTAAAGTTATGTCGTCCCTCTAGAGCCTTACATACCCTTTTCATCGCCTTAAAATTAACTATAGAGTCGTCTTTAAGGAAGGCGTTTGGACATAGCATAATATATTTGTAATGCCTAAACTGTGCGTTATATCTTGAATAAAAGTCAATTGGAACTTTTGAATAAGCCCAGAGGCCAATATTTTTTGGCAAAGCAGAATTTATCTCCATCAATATCGGTATTTTTTCAGTAATAAAAGAAAATGTAGATC
>JAAKFB010000136.1 GCA_011065235.1 Chlamydiota bacterium
TTGGCGCTTGCGCGTCATTGAGCTGACAATCGCTTTGCCAAATCGGATCCTCATCTTCGGTCTCGCAGTGCTCAGCACAGCTTCGCCTCGTAAGGACCGATTTTGCTGTGCGCTTGCAGCCATGGGCTGTCAGAGCAGAAAAAGGCAATGCCTTTTTTCTGTCCCTTCCAGGGCCATTTATTTCTTTACGGGCCCGTAAAGGGCTCCTAATGCGTAATTGCGGCCCAAATTAGAGGAGATTTTTTCAACAAAACCCATATAGCGTTTTCAGATTTGCTTGCGTATGTCCGGGTGAGTATTCTGAGGAAGAAATATTTTTTTCCCAGTTCACCAAAAAAGGTGAACTGGGAAAAGTACAGATTGAAGAAATGATCTTCCAGCTAGCCGCGGCTTAAAAAAATCCTAAGGGCCCGTAAAGAAATAATCTGACAATCCTCGAGGGAAAAATCGATTCATCTCTCGATGATTTTCCCTTGTAGATATTGCAGGAATATCTACTGCGGAAAAATCTTCAAGATCTGAACCGTTTTCCTGCTCGAGGATTGTCAGGTTATTTCTTTACGGGCCCTAAAGTCGAGCTGTGCCCTCTGTGGTTTTTTTATTTTTTCTCTGTGGTTTTCTAGCACTCTCAATCAACTCTAGATTTTATTTACGCGATCTTTTAGAATTCTGCCCTTAATTTTCTGGAGATTGTTAATGACTTCCGCAGTAAGTTCTCAGGGCGGTTTTTGCCAGTGGATGTATCCGCCAATTCCCGAAAGGACTACAGAAAAACAACAAATTGCCGGCGATTGGTGCAATATCACCGTTCACAAACGAGACCTGGATGGAAATATTATCAAATGCTTGGGAACTCCTATCAAATTTCGACATACGCAGGAGATCTCTACGGGCAACCTTTACGGTGTCGAAGAGAAGAAGACTGGTCTTCACAAGCCTCACCAAATTGCCATGCAGGCATTTAGGATGTTTCTTGCCATCCCTTTTTATGCCTTGGGAATCATGTTTGCCAACGCGATCAAAATCGCAATAGATTTATCGGCGATTTTCTGGCGGGTAATTCCAAACCTGATTAATGATCTGAAGGTCAAGGCCCCTCTGGCTTCTTTAGGGCATGGCATCATGACTGTGGTAGTTGAAATTCCGACTAATGTGATGAAAGATATGTGGCGCATTGCAAAAAGCCCTCTTTATGCCGCCCTCATGATGACCGCTGCGCTCTTTACCATGCTATCGCCCTTAGAAGGGCGTAAATGGCTCGGGGAAGTGGAATATGAGTGGCATGAAAAGGTGTCCTATAGAATGGATATTCGGCATGGAAAAACAGAAAAGGAATGGAAAGAATTACCCCCAGCTCAAGTGTTTTCAGAACTCAAAGCGGGAAAAATTATGTTCTTAGGCTACTGCATGCTGGAAAAAGGAAATCGCAATGATAAAAGAGCGGGAAGACCCCGCTATGAACTGGTAGAGGAATCTACCTAGTAATCCAAACAACAAGTAGGTGAAATGATGACAATGACTATTAAGAATTGGAAAGAAATCCCCAAAGGTTTTGATGCTGTTAAAATAACTCAAGAGACTGACGATAACTCGAAAGACGCCAAATTTTGCATCAGAGAAGGAACTGGAATGGATGCTCAAACAGTTGTGTTTGACGTCTTCCGACACAATCCCACAGGAAATTTCTATCCTGTACAAGGCTCTACAAAGGCTTTTGCAAGTGATGTTTCATATGTTGTGTTAGCGATGCCTGTAAAAGTCTTGCATGCAGCTACAAATACAGGTTGGGGACTTTATGAAACCGCCAGAAACGTTAAAGAAGCTATGACAAAGCGGGAGTTGGCACCACTTAACCCTGCTGGCAACCGTTTTTGGCATGCTGGTAAAGATATCGCACTTTTGACAGTGGGTTTGGGAGTGGGATATCTCCTCCATACTTATTCGCCAACAGTGCTTGGTTACTCTATTGCAGCCGTAGTAGCTGTAGGTGCTGCAACAGTGTTCGTTGGTAATAACCCTGTGAAAATGCGTGTGCACTTCGGTGATTTTGAAAATAGATTTGGTGTGAAGTCATTAAGCGACGGGGAAGTAAGACAGATGAGCACGACTGAAAAAGTCAAACGTTTTTGCGATGGCTCCTACACGTTATCAAGAGCTTTGGGTCTCAATCGTATAGGTCACAAGGACGATAAAATTGAGAATGAGAATAAATTTGACGTTTTACCAGAAGAGGTTAAGAAAAAAACGGAGTAAATAAGAGGGGAGGGAAACCTCCCCCTTCCATTTAAAAGGAGGTATTTTTATGGGAGTAGCAACCTTTATCGATCGCGCATTGCAAAGTCCAGTTGGGAAAGTCGTGTTCCAAAATTGGAACAAAGACATTCCGAAAGAGCAAACAAGTGGCCATGTCTGGAGTGATCCTCAAATAGAGAACCAATCCTATCACTGTTTCCATCCTACTGGAGAATATTATCCCGCAGAAAAGCCTCAGTGGGCTTTTGCAAAAGCCATTGGGATTGCCATTATAGGGGAGTACTATTTTGGAGCGAGAGCGATTGGCAGTCTCGGAGCCTTAGGATATAATGTGTGTCGAGTCGTTCATGGTAATTACAATCTCATGAAAGACTCAGAGGGATTTAGTTACACAAGCTTTGCAATCAGTCAGTTTTCAAATTTTCATTTATTTAAAAATGACGTAGTTCAATTGGGAAAAGATCTGGCATGCTTTGCACCTTTCTACCTCGATTTATTTGGAATGGGAACACTTCTAAAATTAGGAGTGAGTGGTTATGCCGTATACAATCCTTTAATGATTCGAGTCTGGCTCAATAAAGTGGAAGAGTGGCAACGTCCAAGAGGTGTTCAACCTCTAACGGATAAAGAGGTGTCAGATAAACAACCCAGACAATTGATCAGTGACATGGTCAATGGGTCGTACACGCTTGCTCATTTATTTAACATGCAAAAAGTGGATGCAAACTCTAAGAAAGACAATTAAAGATCTTCAGGGGAGAGGTGGTCGGCAGTTGTGATCCCGCGGATTTCAAGCTGCGATTCAGCAATGACCACTTTTTTTCCTGAGATTTCTACGAGGTAAAGGACCGATTTAGAGCTTAATGGCCGCCGCTCAATCACCTTGATTGCGCGTCCGTAATTCATCTGCTTCATTCTCCCACGGGAGACGCGACGGAGCATCCAAACAGAAATAACAATCAACGCAACGAGAGCCAGAAGAGTCAACATCATCTTGAGGAAGGCTCCCTTATAGGTTATAGGGGCATCTGCTTTGTCAAAAAGACTTTGATCAGGCTCTGTCTGCTCCTGATCCGGCTTTTGGTCTTGCGCCAAAGCAAAGGTTGTCGTTGAAAAAAAGACAACGAGAAATAATCTCAAAAAAACTTTCGCCATTTTGCACTCCAAATTCGTTATTCTGAGAATGCTGTGGGCTGACTTTTTTTGCAAGATCTAGCATAATACCCATGACTGCTACTTTTTTTTCCTCTATGATACCTGCGGAACTCATCTATTTGGTATAATCACCGCATGGAGCCAAAAGGCGTAATAGCATTTGATATAGATGGGACACTGACTCATCGCTTAGATTGGATTGATCCTAAAGTCGTTCAAAGACTAGAAGACCTCACTCGTGACAATTGGAGGGTGGCGCTGCTCACCGGCAGGATTTTTTCCTTTGCTTGGAACATTCTGCAGCATTTGAATTTTCCCTACCTGCTCGGCGTGCAAAACGGGGCAGATATCCTCGAAATGCCATCGAAAAAATCCCTAAAGCGCAATTATCTCAGCGCACAAATTATTCCCCAAATTGAAAAAGCTTACCTGAGTCAAAAAGAAGATTTTATCATCTATGCAGGCATTGACAAAGGGGACTTTTGCTACTACAGAAAAGAGCGCTATTCAGAAAAAATGGTTCAGTACCTCAAAGTCTTGGAAAAACTCGGTGCGGCTCCTTGGCAATCTTCTGATTTTATTTTTGACGACACCTACACTTTTCCTCTGATTAAATGCTTTGGCGAGGAAAAGGAGATGCGCACACTCTACAACATCCTCAAGCACAATCCCGAGATCGAAGTCTCGATGATCCGCGATCCGATCGACCGTGCACTCTATTTGAATTTGATCACCCATCCCGAAGCAAGCAAGGGCCAAGCCGTCCATTTTTTGCGCGAATACTTCCAAACACCACTCGTCATTGCCGCCGGCGACGATCACAACGATCTAAAAATGCTCCAAGAGGCTGATGTGGGGATCGCCATCGAAACCGCTCCTGAAGAAATTCTCGCCTACGCCGATGTGAAAGCTAAACCTGCGAGTGAACTCGGCATCATCGACGCCATTGAGGAGGCTATTGCCCTTGCATCTCGCACTTGAAACTGGCCAGCTTTTGCAAAAAAAGCAAACGGGATTTGTTCACGATCGCGATGCGATTTCTGTCTACGAAAACATCCTGTTTGCCTATGCTCTTTTCCGCAGCCGCCTCAGTGATTGCGTTCTTGAGGGGAAATCCCTCGTCGAAAGGCTCCTTAAATTTGAAAGGGATGGGAATTTTCCCGTTTATCTCCATGAATACCCCCAGACGCTCGACCCCTATTTGGGGCTCAGGATTCTTCCTATCCTTTTTTGGATCAACCACGATTTTTCCCACGTCATTGGAGATCTCAAACAAGAGCTCCAAATGTGCATCTTTCGGATCGTCAAACGTGCCCAAAGCCTCGATCTTCCCCCCTGGGCCGCTTATCGACTCGATGCTTTTGATGGAAAAATCGGCTCCCTGCCCCAAACATGCATGGATTGGGGCGAAGCGTTGATTTCACTACAAATTGCAGAAAAAAAGGGTGCTTCCATTGAAGAGACGATTGCTGCCGCTTGCAAACTTTGGCATCCTGCACTTTCCCTCTACATCGGCCCCACAATGCGCCGCAATCAAGAAAGACATGAGCTAGCTCTCAGTCTCTTCGATTTGTTTATGTGTCACTTCCAAAAAACACACCCAAAAAGAGCCGAGCGTCCCGACCCCCTCTTTTTGCGCGGGGCGCTGATCCGCCCTCTTAGCTTCGAACCCGTTTTCAACGCCTACCCGGTCCCATATGTCGATTTTAATCCCGAAGCAGAATGCCCCCTTTTTATCGCATGGGAGAATCACACCTTTGTCCTCGCAAAAAAACACATGCGCGTCGAAGGAAATGCAGAGGGGCTCATCCTCCGCCTGTCTGATCTTGAAGAAATGGGCGAGAATTTCTTTCTCGATCACCAACCCGATCACGATCTACGGATCTATGGGTAAACAGCACCCTGCTTCCAACAAGGTGATACCTTGCACATCCACTCGAAAGGTCTCTCACTCGACCTCTCTTCTTTTTCAGCAGAGA
>JAAKFB010000137.1 GCA_011065235.1 Chlamydiota bacterium
ACGATAGGGGGTTCAGCGAATTGATTCTCGGTCCGTCCTGCTTTTACGGGATGATAATTTAAAGCTCCGGGTAGAGATGGCAGGGCAATCCAATCGGGGTTTTGTGTGAAGAGGGTGTTGAGCGCTTCAATGAGCTGAGGACTGCTGCGAAAATTGGTATCGAGAAAGGCTTTTTTTTCTTCTCCAAGGGCATTTGCCGCTTGCATGTAGGTGTAGATGTCAGCACTGCGAAACCCATAAATCGACTGTTTGGGATCCCCCACCAAATAGATGAGATGATTTTCGAGAAAGAGGCGCTCGAAAATTTTCCATTGGAAGGGATCGGTATCTTGAAACTCATCAACAATGACTGCTTTGTATTTGGCTGCGACTTTTTCCAAAAAGGAAGGGATATTAAGAGCGGCATCCATTTTTCGAATCAAATCATCGAATGTGAAATGATCGTGGCGAGAAGCTTTGACCTTCCACCGGTTGCGGCACTCTTTTGCAATCCGCTTGATCATTTCATCTGCATCGCGCGCAATTTTCAAAGGAGGGAGTAGTTTGGTTTGCAATTCTTGGAAAAAATCGGGTGCATGAAGTGATAGGCTGCTGAGGGGAGCAGCACGCAGCTTGGCATTATCTTCATGTATTTTTTCAAAAAACCACGCCTTTTCTTCAAAAAGAAGCGACGGGTCTTTCTGTTCTAGATAGGTCACAAATTTCTCGCATTGTCCTTCGTAGGCTTCCACTTTTAGCCATTTATAGCGGGGAGCCAGTGTGAGAAAATCTGCGCGTAAATGCTCGAGTTGGATTTGAGGAAGGGAGGGAAAAGAGAATTTTTTGGGTTCATCTTCATTTTCCATCGCAGAGACAATCCGGGTAACCAAGCGATCGACATCGTAGCGAGAACGTTTCAGAAGGTTGGCCACATCTATTGCAAATGCACTCTCTCCTGTGCGAAAAAAATCTTCCACGGTTTGTCGCATCTCGCAAATGTGATCGGGCTTTTCAGGAGAGGTCATTTGCACAGGGGTGCGCGCTTCAAAAGCAAATTCACTCAGCATCCGATGACAAAAGCCGTGGATGGTGAAAATTTGAATTTCATCAAAGTTGACAAGCGCTTCGCGCGCGCGTCGATCAGGCACCTCTGCGAGTTTCGAGCGGATACGGGTTTTCATCTCATGGGCCGCTTCGCGTGTGAATGTCACTGCCAGAATTTCTTGTATGGAGATCGGGGGATCGCTCTCCAAAAGAAGGCGGCAGACAAGATGTTCAATCGCAAAGGTTTTTCCAGTTCCAGCTGATGCCTCTAAAAAACGGCTCTGAAACACATTGAGTTTGGGATCGAGAATGTCAAACTGCTGCATCAACTCTCCCAAAAATGTTTTGGAGTTTTTCACTCCAGTTGTCGTACATGATTTGGGCACTCGGGATCGGATCTCGAAAATTTAGCCATGTCCAAATTTCATCTTCCACCCTCAGAAGTGCCTTTTTTAAATCTTCTGGAGTCCCCTGGAGAAGCGCTTTTGCAAATGTGGGAAGAAGAGGGGAGGGATGATGGCTTGCTAAGGTAAAATACTCAAGATATTCTGCAAGCGAGCCCTCGATAATGAGTGGTTTTTGATCATTTACAAGGAGAAGGGGAAGGCCAAATTCTTGCATCAAAAGTGCCTGCGGCCAGAAGCGGATCCGATCCTCGAGACAGTCTTTTCCCCTCACGAGAAGTCCTTTCGAAGTGAAAAGATCGAGTTTTCCAACAAGACGGGTATTGCCAATCGTGAGATCGACTTTTTTCACTTGGATCTCTTCAGGGGTAATGTCAAATGCATCGAGGGCATCTTGCCATACTTGAATCTCTTGGGTGACTTGTCCTTTGGCAAGGGGTTTCAACAAATTGAGGGGAAGTACCCCGCGCTTTTCCGCCTCTGAAAAAACGGTCTCTATAGATTTTTGCAGTCCTTCACGGACGAGTTGATGTTTCAAAAGAGGGTCCAGAAGATACTCTCCTCTTTCCGGTTGTGCTGCAAAATCGGGATAAATCCCGAGGACTTCATGAAAATAGTAACGCAAGGGGTGTTTGGCAAATTTGAAGAGTTTTTGTAGCTCGATTTCTCTCTCTTCATCACTTGGAAGGAGAAACTGTGTGAGCTCATAGAACTCTTTAATCAGGGGGGGCTTCTTTTTGGTGTTTTGGTTCGTCTTTGCGATCACTCTATGATGAATCACCTCTGCTCCTTCAAGATGGGAAAGCAATTCTTGAACCACGAGAGAAGCTCCAAGCTTGCCTCCTGCATCGCGTACGTAGCTCGTCTGAAAAAATGCCCGTGCACTACAAAGGCTTTGCAAAAACAGGGAGCGATCTATTTCACTTTGCTTGGGGCGATAATCCTCTTCTTTTCTGTGCAATGAGGCGCTCTCCTCTCGTCTTGGAAATGCCTCTTCTTGCATACCGATGAGGCAGACGGCTTTACATGGCTGAACGGAGCCATCCAAGAGAGAAGAAAATCGGATGGCCTGCAGATGTGGTGGTTGGTGGCTTTTGCTCTTTTTACCCAAAAGCTTTGTGAGGACGCGCTGCATTCCCACGTAAGGGATTTCTTCTCGATCGAGATGATCGCAAGCAGCTGCCATTTGTTGTAATTGTTTGTAGAGATCATGGGCTGGATCAATGGCAAAATAGCTCTCCAAAAGGCAAGCAAAATAGCGGAGCCACGTTGGAATGGTCCAAGTCGTCCCGTCGTAAAAGGGAGCTAAATCATCGGCAAGCGCATGCACGACTGTATAGAGGCGATTGAACTCTTCCATCTCCGTATTGGCAATGGCGCAAAGGGGGGCTTCTTCCCCTTCGAGATGACCAAGGCCGAGAAGTAGCCGTTTTAGCCCTTTTTGCCATGTCCCTTGATCGGAATTGGAATTAAGCTGATCTTCTTTCAAGTCCTGCAAATAAAGGGATCGCCTTTGCTGTTTGGAAAATCCCCACCGGACATTGGCAAGCGAAAGCCATTTGCGCACTTGCCCCATATTGAACTCAAACGCTTTCATTTGGTCCAATACTTGCAAGACCTCTTCAAGGGCAAAACGTTTTTGAGGAAGGGCTATCAATTGAGAGAAGGCTTTTGAGATTTCATCGACATCGGCAAGGGGAAGATCGGAGATCGCATAGGGGATTTCTGAGAAAGCGGCATGGATGTAGGGAGCATATTCGGAAATGTCAGGAGCAAACACCTGCACATCGCGCGGCTCGATTCCTTCTTTGGCAAATAAATGCAAAAGGGTGTCTTTGAGGATTTCCATTTCGTGAAGAGGAGTGGCTGCCGAAAAACAGCGGATTGTTGGATCAGCAAGGAGTTTGAAGGGGCTTCCCTGCAAAAAGGCATTTTGAAGGCGATGCAAACACCCTTTCTCGTCGGCCTGTATGTAATGGGTCGTTGCCGGAATATTGCTCTCTTCGGCCATCAGAAGCATTTGACGACCCACTTTTCCCCAACTGGCTAGAAGGGGGTTTTGATCTTCAAAGCTCTTCTCGAAAAAATTGAGTTGAGACTCGGGAACTTCTTTGCTTAAAAAGCTCTTTTCTTTGTCAGAATAAAAATCGCCCCAAAAAATTTCGCACGGAGAAAAGAGGTAGAAGTGGGCGCTGCAATTTTGAAAAAAGGAGAAATAGCTTTTGGGAATGAATGTAAAGCCAAATAAATGGATCTGCCAATTCGAATGGATAGAGATCTTGTCATGGGGAAATGTCCAGGAGATTGCCTTCCATAATTTTTCTTGCCAAGTGCTCAGTGCCCCTTTCCCATAAACGGCATACCAACTGAAATACTGGGCCAAGGCATCACAAAAGGGACCTATTCTTTTTTGATAGGCCTTTTCAAAGTACCGTTTCAATTCTGGTTCTTGTTCTATCATTGGTATCAGGCAGTGCTGCAAAAAAAGCGAGAGTTCCAAAGTTGAAGGAAATGTTTTTTTTGTAATCTTTGTCCAGGCTTGGGAAAGGTTCACAATTTGCAATCCCGCTGCAATCTGAAGATCGGGATCTTTGGCAAGGGCCTGCATCAAGTATGCTTTGAGACCAAGATGCGGAACGACAATGAGTCGTTTTTCGAAGGGGCCCGCGCCCGAAGGAAACAAATTTTCCTTTAAAGGGCTTATCAATTCCTCTAGGTGATTGCTAAAATAAATTTGTGCTTTACTCATTCTATGGTATAAATGTCCCCATGTCTAAACCAAGCCTCTTTCAATTTTCCACAATTCAGCGTTTTTTATCCAAGTTTCCTGGCTATTCCAAGCCAGAAAAGCACTCGCTTGGCTTTTTGAACTCAGCACAATTTCTAGGTGCTCTCAATGACAACATCTACAAACTTCTTCTGATTTTTTATTTGATCCAGTTAGAAGGGCGACTCAATGCCGATTATATTCTCGCCATTGCTGGTGCGGTTTTCGTGATCCCCTTTTTGCTCTTTTCATCGATGGCGGGAATTTTAGCTGACCGCTATAGCAAAAGTCGCATCGTGATAATCGTCAAAGCCTCCGAAATCCTCATTATGCTCCTTGCGATGGCTGCTTTTATCTTCCGGCTCACATGGAGCAGTTATGCGATTCTCTTTTTGCTCGCAACCCAAAGCGCCATGTTTGGTCCCTCAAAGTATGGAATTATTCCAGAACTCGTTCCAAAGAGCAAAGTTTCCAAAGCCAATGGACTCATCACCTCTTTCACGTATCTCGCGATTATTGCAGGAACATTTTTAGCTTCTTTTTTAACTGATATCACCAATTACAATTACATCCTGGTCAGCGGCTTTTGTTTGCTCATTGCCATCGGCGGTTTTTTGAGCAGTTTCGGAGTGAAATACACACCACCAGAAGGGACAAAGAAAAAAATCAGTGTCTTTTTCATCCGTCAAATCTATCACACTCTTGTCGAATGCAAAAAACAAAAACACCTTTTGCTCACGATTTTCTCCGCAGCTTTTTTTCTCTTCGTCGGTGGCTTTACACAGCTCAATATCATCCCCTTCGCCATCCAGTCGCTCGGACTAACTGAGGTTGCAGGGGGCTATCTCTTTTTGATCACAGCTCTGGGCATTGCCTTTGGAGCATCAGTCGCGGGCCGCGCTTCAAAAAACAAAATTGAACTAGGGCTTGTTTGTCTTGCGGGGATTGTAATTTTCGTTTTCTTTCTCCTTTTATCCGCATCTTCAATGAACCTTACTCTTTCGATCATCTCCCTCTTTTTTATCGGATTTGCAGGGGGAGTTTTCATTGTGCCTCTCGAAGCTTTTATCCAGCTTTTTAGCCCTGAAAAAATCCGAGGTCATGTGATCGCAGCTTCCAATTTCCTAAGTTTTGTAGGTGTTCTGCTCGCATCATTTGCTCTTCTTTTTTTTGGC
>JAAKFB010000138.1 GCA_011065235.1 Chlamydiota bacterium
CGATAGAACCATCTCAAACTTGGTGGGTCGACAGATCTGGAGATCCCGGATTAGTTTTCTCGCACAGCGGAAGTAATGCAAGCATTATCGCTGAACTTTTCCAGAAGCGCAACGACCAGTATGAAAGTACTAATGTTCTTATATCGGAAAAAGATATCTCTGTTGAAGAGAGAGGCATAAATGAACTTTCTAGGGGAATTCCTCAAAGAACATGGATATTCAATCAACTAACTTCTGAACAAAAGAGAGGCGTTTTAAATTCCATTTCATCTAGAACTATTGAGATTATGAGAGGTTTCAACAATACAGGATCTATAGTTATTCACGGTCTTCCATAACCACAAGGAGATTACTATGTCGCAACTACCACCAATCACTCAAAATCAAGGTCCTGTATCGCAACTTACAGTCCAAGGGATACCGGCTAAAGAAAAATCAGAAATACCTGAAGCAATTAAAGGATTAATTCTCAAAGTCACTAGTATCACCAAAAAATCAACGGGATTTTTTTTCAAAATACAAGATCAAATTCTAATCGCGACAACTGTACGGTCTTCCGACGATCTATCTGCCACAACTAACAAATCCTTCGATACTCATGTCTTGAAATGGAGTCCCGCTCACCAAGTGAGTCTTTCAGTATTTCAAGAACAAAGTTCAGCTTCATCTCGTCCTGAAAAAAAGCAAAAAACAACCCCATCTGCTGCGTCATTGCCTCCCCCAAATCTCGAAACGTATGAAGGTCAGCCAGTTTATTACGCTGGATATCCCCTTGATTCAAGTCAGCCCACATATCACAAAGGACGCATTTCAGCCATCAATGAGACCGTTGCTGATGGAATTGCTATGACCTACTACACCATTGACGGAACAGCATTGCCTGGACACTCTGGAAGTCCAGTTTTTGTTTATCAAGATTCACAAATCTATCTGATCGGCATGATTGTGACACAAATGATCGATTCAAGTACGCAGCTATCTCAACTAGAACGGAACCCTAATCCTGATATTCAACTGTTAACAACTGTGATGAAAAACAATTTATCAACTGGAATCATCAAAGTAATTGACACTAGTATTTTTAGACCAATATTTCATGAAGACCGCTACTCACCTAAAAAATTGTCCTATGAAGGGTGTGTGACAAGACCCAAAGATATGGATTTTGCTCTCGGGAAAACAGGGATCCGCGTATATTCGCAGAATTTCATTGGAAATGAACTATTCCCAACAAATTCCGGAGGGGCTGGCCCGCGTGGAATTGCTATTTGGGGAAAAATGTTAGGGAGGGGGAAACTCCATTACTGGTTCGACGAGCAACCTCATGAGGGGAAATATAACAAAGCCCAGTCGAAACTTTACCAGACAGCAATTCATTTCTTCGAGTCACTCTTTGTTCAAGGCAACCCTCCCCCAAGTTCTTTTGTCTTTACTTGTTACAAACAAGAATTTAATGCGCAGTTAGAATGAAAAACAATGTCACTCTTTTTCCGCGGAGCAGCAATACCTCATAACAATTTCATGTAAGTCATTGAAAAAAAAGGCGGTGCTTTTCAGCATCGCCTCTTCAGTATAAAAATTTAATTGAGAGCTACCAGCTGAACTTTTCCAACAGCACAATGGCAAGCTTCGTAGATGAGTTCAGCAGGTAGCATAGAGGAAAAACGGGGTAGCAGTCACGGGTTTGACATCAAACAGTTGCTTCTTCGCAACGTATCGGATGACCAGGCCAGAATGGATGGGAATGTGTGTGTGAAGTGTTAAACGCTTCTATCCGCTCCGGATTTTCTCGATTATATTTTGCAACAATTGTCGAGTCAAAGATGAACTTGACCAAGTCTACAATAAGAAGAAGTGGTCCCGTGAATATCATCGCCACGCCACGACAAATCCACATTTGTTTATTTCGGGGTTCATATCCATTTTCAGCGCAGGTAATCGCTACAACGCCAGCTAAGACGTTAATGATTGGTATATAACCAAGAATTTTTACAAGATTCGCTTGCCAGCGAATTGACCCGTTTTTGATTAACTGAGCTTTTGGACAATTTTCATTAAAAAATTTAGAACCTTGTCTTAGTTGGGAAATTGCAACTTTGGCTCTAGATTCGGTTTCCCACCCAAAAGCGCCTCCTAGATATAAAGTATTTGTCATTGATATACCCCTAAATAGAAATGTTTCCTAACCTGGCAAACCAAAAAGTGGATATTACCAGCTGGCTTTGAAGATCCCGGGAATTGTCCCGTTGTTCGCAAGCTCGCGGAAACAGAGACGTGACATCTGAAATTTGCGTAGGTAGCCTCGGGGTCTCCCTGTTAGCCTGCAACGGTTGCGCAGACGCACCGGAGATGAGTTGCGTGGAAGTTTGTTCAGTGCCTCTTGGGCCTCCAATCGGTCTTCATCACTTCTATTTAAATCGCGTATAATTTTTTTGAGTTTTTGGCGCTTGTCCCAATTCCGGTTCACCAGCTCTTGGCGACGGCTTTGTTTTGCCACGAGTGCTTTTGTCATAGGTACCTATTTTTTACGAGCAGGGCCTTTTTGCCGCTGCTTCCGATTCGGATCGGTGGGGTTAATCACATAGACGCGCCCTCTGCGACGCACAATTTTGTCTCCCTTCAAGGGGTCCGCTTTTACAGATGCTTTGACCTTCATTTCAATTATCCAATAGAAATATAAAAGGCCAAGCATAGCGGAGGAGGCATTTCTATTCAAATCAAGAAATTATTTTAATTGAACTTTGAAGTCCTCTGATATATGATTGGATCTCTAACGAGGAATATTTCGATGAAAAGAACATACCAACCTAGCAAAAAGAAGCGCCAAACTACATGCGGATTTCGCAAGAGAATGTCCACCGTCGGAGGGCGCAAAGTGATCAATCGCCGCCGCCGCAAGGGACGCAAATCCTTAAGCGTCTAATTTTTCCCAAGTCGGCACGCATCTTAAGACGGGCTCATTTTAAAGCCATTTCCAAAGGGCGCAATCGCTTTTTTGGATCAGTCTTGATCATCGATTATTGCCCAGGTCGTCAACCAAGGCTCGGCATCACCGCATCGCGTCAATTTGGAAATGCCGTGAGACGCAACCACTTCAAACGGCTAGTCCGAGAGGCTTTTCGCCTGAATCAACATGAACTTGCTCCTTTTGAAATAGTCGTCTTTCCCCGCAAAGGAATCGAGAATTTTAATCTGGAAATGATCTCCTCTGACCTCTTAAAGTTTAGCAATGCTCAACTCTCAGCAACAAAGCGCCGTTAATGCAACTGATGGCCGGGTTCTCGTTTTAGCGGGAGCTGGCAGTGGCAAGACGAAGGTCATTGTCCATAGGATCGCACATTTGATCCAAAATGTCGGGGCCCCTCCCGAATCCATCTTGGGACTCACGTTTACGAATAAGGCCGCTGCGGAAATGCGGCTGCGGATTGGCAAACTTCTCACACCAGCAGCTGCTAAAAAGGTGGTCCTCTCGACGTTTCACAGTTTTTGCATGCGCATTTTGCGCAAAGAAATCCACAACCTGGGTTATACGCGTGATTTTAGTCTTTATGACGAGCGGGATACCCGTCGACTTCTCAAGCAAATTGCTCATGAGGAAGAGCTCTCATCCATTGAGTCGGTATTCACCAAGATCGCCTATGCCAAAAGCCGTGGCGATCTTCCAGATGACAAGACTTCGCTAACTCTTTTTGAGCGGCTTCATTCGAGTATGCGGGCATTCAATGCGGTCGATTTTGACAGTCTCTTAAGTCTCACAGTAGAGCTTTTTGAAAATCACCCCGAAATTCTCGCCCGATACCAAGAGCAGTTTCGCTATGTGATGATCGATGAGTATCAAGATACCAATCCCGTTCAATATAAGATCGCCAAGTTGCTTTGCGAAAAACACAACAATCTCTGCGTTGTGGGCGACGATGACCAGTCCATTTACGGATGGCGGGGGGCGGAAATCAAAAATATCCTCTCTTTTGAATCGGCCCACGTGGTGAAATTGGAGCAAAATTACCGCTCACTTCCAACCATTCTCAAAGCGGCAAATGCGCTGATTGCTCACAATAGCGAGCGGCATAAAAAAGAGCTCTATACGCATGCACCCGATGCCGAGCCGATCGCACTTTTTCATGCACCGAGTGAAAACGATGAGGCCAACGCAGTGGTCCAGCGGCTTCTTCACCTGAAAAGGACCTATAATTTGCGTTGGCGCGACTTTGCAATTCTGTATCGCTCCAATGCAATCGCCCGCACTTTTGAAATGGCTCTTCTGCAAGCGATGTGGCAAAAGCAAGGCGAATGGCGCCGTGGGATCCCCTATCAGG
This sequence comes from Chlamydiota bacterium, assembly GCA_011065235.1. Classification (GTDB taxonomy): domain Bacteria; phylum Chlamydiota; class Chlamydiia; order Chlamydiales; family Rhabdochlamydiaceae; genus Sacchariniichlamydia. The sequence continues at coordinate 4,317 of JAAKFB010000138.1, forward strand.
TTTTTGGAGGCACAGAATTCTCAGAAAGAAGCGAGATCAAAGATCTCATGGCGTATCTGCGCCTCATTGCCAATCCGCATGACGAAGAGGCTCTTTTGCGGATCATCAATATTCCCCGCCGCGGCATCTCTGACAAAACGCTCGGCGTGCTCACAGAAGAAAACCGCAAAGGTAACGTCCCTCTTTGGAAGGTGCTAAAAAACCTAAAGACGCATGCGCAACTTTCATCCCGTGCGATCAAAGCGGTGGAGAACTTTATCTATGTGATCGAAGAGGCAAAATCCCATTTTCAGCAAAAATCTTTGAAAGGAGCTGTCGAATACTTGCTGGAACTTATCGATTATCAAAAGGCGATCGAAGAAGAGGTCCAAAGTGAGAAAATGCGGATATTTAAATGGGATAACGTGCAGAGCTGTGTCGCAGCGCTTGATCTTTACGAACAAGAGACAACAGATCCCTCTTTGCAGGACTTTTTAGCAAATACACTCCTCGACCAGAGCAAGCTCCCCAAAAAGGAAAAGGATCTGGTTGACGATCGGGTTAATGTGATGACGTTTCATAGTGCGAAAGGGCTCGAATTTGAAGCGACGTTTCTCGTAGCGCTAGAAGATCACATTATTCCCCATGAAAAGAGTTTTCACCTTGAAGAGGAAAGGCGGCTGCTGTACGTAGCGATCACCCGTGCAAAAAAACACCTCACCATGAGCATGGCCAGGCAGCGCAAACGGTATGGCAAAGACGAGAGTTCTTCTCCCTCCCGTTTTCTCTTTGAAATCCCTCAAGATCTCATCAAAGTGGTTTCCTGGCGCAATCCATTCTAAACCGTGACTGCTACAACTTAAGAAAATGATAAAAAAATTATCTACCACCCGCTCACTTCGCTCACTCGAGAACATAGAGTACACCTCACATTCCGCACCAGAGCCATTTCATCTTCGATTTATCTGAATTTTGATCTAAATTTGACAAATTCTGGGCAATATTCCCTAATATTGCCGCAAAATTTGCAAATTCAGCTGAAAAACAG
>JAAKFB010000139.1 GCA_011065235.1 Chlamydiota bacterium
CAGCAGGGTAGAAGTTTCTCGAAAGACCAATATTGGGATCAAAAAAGTGGATGACACGGTGCTCCGGATCAATACGTAAGTAGCAGCGGTGCGCTCCTTCAGCATAGAATAGACGGATGACAAGAACGCCGTTGCTAGCTCTTAGTCTCGCAGGTAGATCTCTAGCAAACATCTGTTCGATAAAGTCGCGCGCGTTCTGAGCAATGAAAAGAGGTTCAGGTTCTCTATATCCCCTCCGACGTTGTCTTGCTCCTTCTAATGCCGTGAAATCAGTGAGCTGGAAGGGCGCAGGATCCCGAACAATCGCGTATTCAGCCTGATTGAGTCTGTCTTCGGGAAGGAGGGCGACTAGGGGGAGGAGAGCTTCTGAGGGAAGTGTAGGATTGCGCTGCTCGTGTAGAGCAAGGCGTGTTGATACTGCATAACAAACGCCACTGCCAAGGGCATCGCTATCATTGTGGATGCCTTGAATGAGGTCTTTTTGGATGGGGAAGCCCCATGTCTCGTGCCATCTTAGAGCGCCACGCACACCATCTCCACGGATTCTGGTGAATGTGCCTAGAGTGCGGTACATGCTCGCCGGAGAAAGTGGGCGAAGGAGAGGGGGCTGAAAACCCTCAAATGGAGGTGCACGGCCGTGCTCGATCTCTTGAAGAAGGGCTACAAAGGCAGGCCTTGCGATCATCCTGCCCGCATTCTCTGCGGTCCATCTATTGATCAATCGAGAAATTCTAAACTGATACAGGGTGATGATCTCCCTTTGAAAGTCTGGATGTGCTGCCAATTTGGGGTGGGCGTGTAGATGCATTTCAAGGGCTGTAGAGCACCTTGCCAAGAGAGATTGAAATTGTTCCTTGCGACGTGCATGAGAGTCGATCATGGGGAGGAGATAGGGGGCAAGAGCTGGGTTGCCGCCGGCATCTCTTAAGCGCTCTTCGAGACCGATGCGTTTTAGGAAAAGTTGCGCGCTATTTTCTGCCGCTCGTTCGTGCGGGAGCATCTGTAAAAAGAGGTCCGGGGCGCTGAGCCGCACGCGTAGTCGTGCTCTGCGAGGCACCTTTGATCCTCCTAGACGCCTTGTATCAAGACCTAAAGCTTCAAAAACCTGGTTTTCAGTTTTTGAGCCCTGAAAGAGATTGGGGCGGCGCAGTTCATTTAAGACTAATGCGCGCTCTATCGTTTGAGCAAAGTCAGTCTCAACACGAGCAGCTTCTAGCTCCTGCAGAACGATGCGAAGTCTTGGGAATTTAAATAAAATGGATCGGCGAACGGCTCTAAGCTCTCCACGAAACAGTCTGTCGCGCACCTGCACCATCAGTTGTTCGTACTCATGTCTTAAAACTCCTAAGCGACTACCTTGGCGCCTTGCCGGAGCTCGGCGGGGAACTGCTCTAGCAACAATGTGAGCCATTGCCTCTATAGAGATCACACGGCGGTTATTCACGACATCCGGATGAAAGTTGTCAGGATTGTCAAAGATTCGATGCGTAGCCTCATCGCCAATCTGAGACACCAGATGCATAGAGAGAGATGTGATGGCATTGTAGTTGTAGCCCTGAATAACGAGACGTTGCGTCTGCTGAATGATCCTGTGTTGCTGATCAGCGTTCTCGGGAATAGGGATGCTATTTACAGCTGCAAAGTGTGCAATGATGCTCTCGGATTGGACCAGTGCGTCCAATGAAGATAGCGCTAGGTCACGTGAGACGCCTTGATCTGTTAAAATGTGTAAGATAGCCCGCTCGGGGTGCTCGCGAATAAGGTGGAGCATCCCCGGCATGAGGGCATCAGCCTGAGGAGCCGCTGATAGAAGGCGAGGGGCAGATCTTGCAACGGGAGCTTGAGGAGGGCGAGCAGGGGAGAGGGGAGAGAGCCTCGATTCGGCCACCATACGAGCTTGAGCCGTTAGGGTGTAGATTTCATAGGTAACGTCATGGGAGACAGAAAATAAGAGGAGCTGGGCCCCAATGAGGGTTAAGGGGAGAAAGAGGGTAAAGGATAGAAAGGCTAGAATCCCTCGGGCAACCACATTAATCCGGTCCTGCAAGACAAAAAGGGGGTTCTCTTTGGTAAGAATGACATCAACAGTGCGGCCGCAGCCCCAGCGCAAGGGTTTTAAGAGAACCTTTGAGATGTCCTCAAATACGTCGCCTGAGTGGTCCGTTCGATGAAACTCTGTAGTTAATATTTCAAACATAAATCTTCTCGTTTTCTTAGTAATAGTTTACTCGTTTTGAACGAAAAATTCTATATCTAAATAACTGTCGTTGAGATAGTTAGTTGCAAAAAATTTAATTTCCGGGAGGCGTGGAGGGGAGGCCTTTCACCTTCAAAGGCTTGTGATTTTTCGACAGGCTTAAATTAAGTCGACGAAAAATATCGCAAGGCTCAAAGAATTAATAACTTGAAGAAATCGGCTCTAAAAACGTATAAAATCGAGGTAATGGAACAGTCAATGTGTTCTTGCGGGAATAGTTGAATCTATGTTGAAAATTAACTAATTGTTAGGTATAATTATTTGTAAAATCTATTATATTTGAATTATAATATTCGAGGTATTTATGGGGAGTGTTGCTAGGTATGATGTCGGGAGTGAAATCTTGAGGGATCTTCACTTGCAGCCTGAGATGGCTGGCTTATTGGGTGAGACTGATTTAGTGACAGTTAATCTGCGTGATCATATTGATGGGGGATTTGATGGAGAAATCGGGTGTTTTGGGGATTGGGGGAGGTTTAGGCATATTAGGATCAGAAAAATGTCTCCAGAGTTGCAAAGGGGCACTTTGATTTTTGAGCTCACCAATCAAGCAAGCGAAGCGCGGTTTGCCAGAATAGCTGTTGAACTTAGATGGGGAAGCTTCAAAACCGCTGAAGCCTATGCAAGAGCCAATGAAGAAGTGGAATTTCAAGGTGTAATACGCACCTTAGAAATAGTAAGGAAAATAAACCATCGATTAGGAACTAAATGGGTTGATGTAGGATTTTCCAATATTCCTGCAAAAGTTATTGAGGAAGGGGACTTTGAAACTTATTACAGGTGTCATTTGTGGGAAGTTCACAAAAACGTCTATCGTAAAGAATGGCATAAAAAAATGGGAGTTCCTCTAGATGATTCAAGCAATAAGCAAATGCTATTCATAGCGATGAGTATGATCTTTGTTGCGATTAGTTTTTGGAAATTTTCGTCTTTTCTGGCAAGGAAGCCATGATTCAGCCTCTGCTTTTCCATCAGGGTGCATTTGAGTTGTCGATAAACAAGTAGATACAAATGCTTTACGGAATTTTCCAGAAACAACCTCTGCGGTTCCAAGTTGACCATACCCATGACCTGTAAAATGATGTGTTGTACTTCTGTGGAGACTTAGGTAAAAATCAAAGGTTGGATGTGCGTGAGGGTGGGTGTCTAATTGAGCAGCAGCTAAACTTAATGCAGCAAGCGCGCTTGATCTAAATCCAGGTTCGGCACGTGGCCCTTTATCATAGGCATCTTGTCCCCGATCATGATCTTTATAATCGATGAATAGTCTCCAGTTATTCGGGCCTAAGCCTAAAAGAATAGATGAAGGTCTTGTGACGCGAAATGCAGTATTCCGCACTCTCTCTACCTCAATCACCTCGAATCGTACAGGCCTACCAACTAGGGCAATAGCCGCCTGAGCCACAGCCGCCGGAACCATAGCATTAACTGAGGCTGCCACACCAACACCAGCACCAACACCAGCACCCGTGTCAACGTACACTCTATCAGCAGAATCCCTACCTCCACCTCCTGGTGGAGAGGGAGTTCTTGTTGGAGATTCACTACCACTTCCGAATAACTCACGAATCGTAGACATATTAAAATTCCGCTTTCACATTAAACTAACAAATATCTATTACTTATGTATTCATTGTACCATTTAATTATTTAATTATATATAATAAATAATTTAATTGTAAGCGTTTTTTAGAAATGTCACCTTTGGTACCAAAAAGGTTGGAACTAAAGGAGGTAACAACAATAGAAAGGTGTATCACTATGACACATAAAGAGTTAGAGCGATTTGAGGTCAGCAAAGAGGCACATGAAAAACGACTCAAAATGGCACAGGCTGCTAAAAACGTTGAGTCTATACAGAGCAGTAACTACCCATCATTACATTAATACGCATCCTTCTTTAGTCTCCTCAATACGCTCAGAAGCACCCTGTACACCATGATCAACGGCCATCTGTAAGTATTTTCGTGCAAGGTCGTGGTTTTTTTGTACTCCGAGACGGCCTTCGAGGTAAATGACACCAATTTCCATTGCGCTATCCCACGCTGGGAAACCAAGGTCTAGGGCTTGGCCTAGGTAACGTACTGCGCGAGAGAAGTTACGCCTAATTCCCCTCCTTCCCTCAAGATAGATCAGTCCTAGTTCATACGCTGCAAGCCTATGTCCACCTTCTATCGCTCTTTGATAATTGACTGAAATGAGTCGTCTATTCCTCTGTCTCCGTGCGATCTCTAGACAAGTGAGACCGTAATCCCTAGCTACATCTTCGAATCCAAGATCTTTAGCAATAGTAAAGAGAGTAAAAGCAGCGCTCAAATCATTTTGCGAGAAATAGTGCTCTTGACTCCTCTCGAACCGATTAATGAGAATCCTACCTAAATAGGCTGCTGCTTCACTGCGATTGATAGCAGGTGCCCTTGCCATTCTTGCAATACGATAAAGAATAGTATACCCCTCTTTTTTCTTTGCAGGGGACTGTCTGTCTCTCAGCAATAACTTGCCTCCTTTTACTCCAGCCCCTACACGCTCTTCTAAAGTTAAAGCAGGATCAGCTTCATTAAAGGCGCTCACATATTCTCGAGTTGCTTGAGATGCGACGCCCCTAGCTCGTGAAGTTATGAGAGCGTCTGCTAACGCAATGCGACACTTTCCGCTTTGCAGGAGAATCCCTTTTTTATACCAATTAATCGCAGTACGTCGACTTCGTACGACGCCATGCCCACCCTGATCATAGATCTGACCTAGAAGGAAATGAGCCGCCATGTTTTCAGCAGAATGTGCTTGGGTTTCAACAATGTTCTGTGCAAAACGGACAGCCATGGGAAGATAAGGATCTATAATGCGAGTGCCTTCAAAACAATACTGAGCTATTTCGAGTTGGCGCTCTATGCTACCATCGAGAGCCTCTTGAAATGCATGCATCGGATTTTCAGCATTGAGCTCATGAGATCGTCTGAAGGGCTCGATTGCTTCATCAGTACGATCTAACATTAAAAGGCGTTGTCCTAATTTTGTATTCATTTTCTCAAGAAC
>JAAKFB010000014.1 GCA_011065235.1 Chlamydiota bacterium
GCTCTGGAGTGGTCAAAAATATCACGGATTTTGGAGTCTTTCTCGACCTCGATGGCATCGATGGCCTCTTGCACATCACAGACATGACCTGGAAGCGCATCAAGCATCCTTCTGAGATGGTCAAAGTGGGTCAAGAACTCGAAGTGATGATCCTCAACGTCGATAAAGAAAAGGGACGCGTCGCTCTTGGAATGAAGCAAAAAGAGAACAACCCTTGGGAAGACATCGAAGCGCGCTACCCTACAGGAACACTCATCAAAGGGAAAATCGTCAATCTCGTTCCCTACGGAGCTTTCATTGAAATTGAGCCTGGGATTGAAGGCCTCATTCACGTCTCAGAAATGTCTTGGGTGAAAAACATCACAGATCCCTCTGAAGTTGTCAAAAAGAATGATGAAGTTGAAGCTATCGTTCTCGCCGTCCAAAAAGATGAGGGAAAAATCTCTCTTGGCATCAAGCAATTAGAGAAAAACCCTTGGGAAGATGTCGAAGACAAATACCCTACGGGAAGCAGCATCAAAGGCGAAGTGCGCAACCTGACTAATTATGGTGCATTTGTCGAGTTAGAACCGGGTGTCGAAGGATTGATCCATATCTCGGATTTGAGCTGGATCAAAAAAGTCTCTCATCCTTCTGAAGTGTTGAAAAAAGGCGATTCAGTCGAAGCTATCATTCTCTCTGTCGATAAAGAGAGCAAAAAAATCACACTCGGCGTGAAGCAACTCAGCTTCAATCCTTGGGAAACCATTGAAAAAACCTTGCCTGTCGGATCACTCGTTAAAGGAACCGTGATTAAAACAACCGCATTCGGAGCATTTGTCGAACTCGAAAACGGACTCGAAGCCCTCGTTCACGTGACAGAGCTTTCGGATCAACCGTTTGGCAAAGTAGAAGATGTGATCAAGGCGGGTGACCCTGTGACAGCTAAGGTCATCAAGCTCGATCCCGAGCACAAAAAAATTGCCCTATCGATTAAGGAATATCTGATCGACACCAACGCCGTCAATCGTGACGACATCGTTGTTGGAAAGGCCAAAAAAACAAAGAAAACGAAAGAAGAAGCCGAGACAGAGGAAGAGAAAACCGATGAATAAAGACCTCGTTGCCATTTTCGAATATCTCGAGCGCGAAAAAGGAATCAAGCGCGACATCATCATTAGTGCAATTGAAGAAGCACTTCGAGTCGCTGCGCGTAAAAGCATCAAAGGCTTGTTGAATGTCTCTGTCTCAATCGACTCTAAATCGGGCCAAATTGAAGTATTTGCTCAAAAAGAAGTGGTCGATGAAGTGACCATTCCCGATGAGGAAATCCTCCTTGAAGAGGCTCAAGAACTCAATCCCAATTGTGAATTGGGTGATTGGGTAGATATTGAAGCAACTCCCCAAGATTTTGGGCGGATTGCCGCACAAACAGCCCGCCAAGTCATCGCACAAAAACTGCGCAGTGCCGAGCGGGACGTCATCTACGAAGAATACCGCCATCGGATCAACGAACTCATTTCGGGAACCGTCAAGCGTATTGTCCGTGGAGCTACCCTGATCGTCGATCTCGGAAAAGTCGAAGCGATCCTCCCTGAACGTTTCTACCCTAAGATTGAGCGCTACAACGTCGGTGAAAGAGTCCAGGCTCTTCTCTATGAAGTGCGCGACACAGATAGCGGAGGCGCTGAAGTAGTCCTTTCCCGCAGCCATCCCGAGTTTGTTCGTCAGCTCTTTTTGCAAGAAGTTCCTGAACTCGAAGATAACACTATTGTCGTCGAGAAAATCGTTCGCGAAGCGGGCTACCGCACCAAATTAGCCGTCGTCTCCAATGATTCCAAAGTCGATCCTGTCGGCGCTTGTGTGGGTGTGCGTGGAACACGGGTCAAAAACGTTATCCGCGAACTCAATAACGAAAAAATAGACATCCTTCCCTATTCACAGGACAAAGTCCAATTCCTCGAAAACGCTCTTTCTCCTGTCGAAATCAAAAAAATTAACATCAATGAAGAAGAAACCGTCATTTCCATTGTCGTCGACGATGAGAGCTACCCCACAGTTCTTGGCAAACGAGGCATGAATGCACGCCTTTGTGGTGCCCTCATTGGGATAGAACTCGATGTCCAAAGGATGAGTGAATATCAAACTACAATGAATATCCAACGGGCACAACTCGCCCTGATGGATGATCCTACTCTCGACGAACCGCTCAAAATTGAAGGAATGAGTTCCTTTATTATCGAATCCCTAATCAGTGCTGGCTATGACACTCCACGAAAAGTACTCAGTGCTAGCACAGAAGAGCTTTTAAAAATCCCCGAAATTAGCTCAGGAATGGTCGATAAAATTTTGGAGGAAGTCCGTCAAAAGAGGCTATAAAGAGGTTATAAAGCTTGGCAAAAAATCTAAAACTCAAAATCAAAAACACACAGCTTGCAGAAGCACTTCAGCTCGATAAGCTCAAAAAGAAGAAAAAAGAAGAAGCAAAAAAAGCTGAGACGACAAAAAAGAAAGTCGTCAGAAAAAAAGTTGAGCCCAAAAAAGAGCCCGCTCCTGAGAAGGTAGCGGCTTCACCTGCTATTCCAAAAGAGGAAGCTCCGGCTCCCAAAGTTGAGAAAGAAAAAGCTCCAGAAAAGCCCAAGGCAAAAAAGCCCGGTATTGTCGATGATTTCCGCAAGCCTGTAATCAAAAGAGGAGCCCTTCCTCTCAAGAAACTCCCCGTCCAACGCAAAGATGCAAAACCCGAAGAGAAAAAACCCGCATCCACAGCAGCAGCAAAACCAAAAGCTGAAAAAGAAAAAACCGCTCCACGCAAACCCGGAGTTTTCAAAGACTTTCGAGATGTCCGCTCCCAGCGCAAACCTGGACAAAATCGCTTCTTTGATTCACGTGACCGAATGGGGTTGCGTCCAAGCGATGATGAAAAATGGCGCAAAAAACGGGGCAATAAAAGAATGGGGAGTCGAGAAAAAGAAGATCTCACCATCCGTCCCAAAACACTCCACATTCGCCTTCCCATCACGATCAAAGACCTAGCGGTTGAAATGAAACTCAAAGCTTCCCAACTCATCCAAAAGCTCTTCGCACAAAGCATTGCCGTCACCATCAATGACTTTCTCGATGATGAAACCACTGTTCAGCTTCTTGGGCAAGAATTCCAATGTGAAATCTCCATCGATACTTCTGAAGAAAAACGGATCCAAGTCACCGACAAAACCGTCAAAACAGAGATCTCCGAATCCGATCCCAAAAACCTCATTTTGCGCCCTCCAGTCATCACCTTTATGGGACACGTCGATCATGGAAAAACAAGCCTCATCGATGCCATCCGCAAAAGCGACATCGCTTCTGGAGAAGCCGGCGCGATTACACAACACATCGGCGCATTCAAATGCCACTCTGACATCGGCGACATCACTATCCTCGACACTCCTGGACACGAAGCATTCAGCGCCATGCGTGCGCGTGGTGCCAAAGTGACCGACCTCGCCGTACTCGTCATCGCAGGGGATGAAGGGATGCGCGACCAGACCATTGAAGCAATGAACAAAGCCAAAGAAGCTGGAGTCCCCATTCTCGTCGCCATCAACAAGAGTGACAAAGCAGGTTTCGATCCAGAAAATGTCTACCGCCAACTCTCCGAACACGAACTCCTTCCCGAAGCATGGGGTGGCTCCACAATCACCGTCAATTGCTCTGCAACAACAGGTACCGGAGTGAAAGACCTCCTTGAAATGCTCGCTCTACAGTCAGAAGTTCTCGAGCTTAAAGCCGACCCTTCAGCACGAGCACGCGGCTCTGTGATCGAATCGGCCATGCACAAGGGACTCGGCTCTGTAGCAACCGTCCTCGTACAAAATGGAACACTTAAAATTGGGGATTGCCTCGTCTTCGACCTCAATTTTGCCCGTGTCAAAACGATGCACGAAGAACATGGAAGAGAATTGCAGGAAGCCGGCCCATCCACACCCGTGAAAATAACAGGACTGTCCGGGCTTCCCGAAGCGGGTAATGAATTCATTACCGTCGCCTCAGAGAAAGAAGCCAAAAACATTACCGAAGCACGCCAGCAAGAGCACAAACACAAACTCCTTCAAAAAGGAAAACGAGGCCTCGAAGGACTCCTCGAGTCTAAAGCCGCCGCCCAAGAGAAAAAAGTCCTCCACGTCCTCCTCCGTGCCGACGTGCAAGGCTCTCTCGAAGCACTCAAACAATCGCTTCAAAAAATCAAATCGGATAAAGCCAATCTCAATATCGTCTCAGAAGAAGTGGGGCAAATCTCAGAATCCGATGTCGAGCTCGCTGCAGCCTCCGGTGCAACCATCATTGGTTTCCACACTAAAATCGAAAGCCATGCTGAAGGACTAATCAAAGCGAAAAAAGTGACCGTCAAACTCCACGACATCATCTACCATGCCGTCGACGAGGTCAAAGAAATCATGCGTAGCCTCCTCGACAAAGTCGCCCAAGAAAACGAGATGGGCCAAGCTGAAGTCAAAGCCGTCTTTAAATCCTCTCACCTCGGACGTATTGCTGGTTGTCAAATTGTTGATGGCATCATCAAGCGTGGCCATCATGCCCGCCTGCGCAGGGCGGAAGAAATCCTCTGGAAAGGCCCTATCGCCTCCCTCAAACGGGGTAAAGAAGATGTACGGGAAGTGAGCAAAGGACTCGAATGTGGCATCCTCCTCCAAGGCTTCAACGAATTTGAAGAAGGCGATAGCATCGAAGCCTTTGATATCACATACCTCGAACAGGAACTATAGCCCGTATGGCTGAGCGTAAACGGATCAAACGCCTCAATTCTCTGCTCAAAGAAGTCCTCTCTGAGGTAATCATCAATGAAGTCAAGGATCCTCGCATGGCTCCTCTCGTGACAGTTGCCAGCGTCGACATCTCGAATGACCTTCATCACGCCAAAGTCTATATCAGCATCATCGGATCGGATATACAGCGTCGTGATACCCTCGAAGCCCTAGAATCGGCTGCCGGCTTCATCGGTATTAGTGCCGCCAAAAAAGTCGTCATGCGTTATTTCCCTGTCCTCACCTTCAAGCTCGACACCACCGTTGAGGAGCAGATGAAAATAGACGCCCTCATCGAAAAAATTCATCACGAAGAAGACACCCGCAGCCATGGAAGTGATTAAAAAGAGGGTTTTAGTGAATTGCTTTCACCGCCAAGAGCTAAGATTTTTTCCTAGGAGATTGTTCTGGAAAGCGGAGCAAACTCAAATCGAGTTTGGGGAGCTTGAAGAACTTCTCGTAGGGAAAAAGAAAGCTCTTAGTGGAGGTGGAATGAATTCGCTAATACCCTCTAAAGGAATTCTTCCTGTTAACAAACCCTCGAATAAAACCTCCTTCAGCCTTGTTCATGCGCTGCGCAAGATAACCCGCATCAAGAAAATTGGTCATGCTGGAACCCTCGATCCGTTTGCCGACGGAGTAATGATTCTCCTCATCGGCCGCGAATTCACTCGCCAGTCAGGCACCTTCCTCAACCAAGACAAAGAATACACAGCAACCCTCCATCTCGGCATCGAAACCACCACCTTCGATCCTGAAGGGGAAATCACCGCTCAAAACGCTACAATTCCCACCCTCTCCCAGATCAAGGATGCTCTCACCTATTTCCAAGGACAAACCTCACAAATACCTCCGATGTTTTCAGCCAAAAAGGTTCAAGGCAAAAAACTCTACGAGCTCGCCCGCAAAGGGATCGAGATCGAGCGCAAGCCGATCCAAGTCACCCTCCAAACAGAGCTTATCTCCTATGATTACCCCAACCTGATCCTCCACATCACCTGCAGCAAAGGGACCTACATCCGGACAATTGCAAACGATCTGGGCAAACTCCTCACATGCGGCGCGCACCTAAAAAAATTGACCCGCACACGGTGCGGGCCCTATCATTTAAAAGACTGTATAGATGGGAAGCGATTATTTGCCTAGTTCAGCTAGTAGCTTCTCGTAATATTTAATATAGGGCATACTTAAATGTTCTCCTGTTTTAGCAGCTCCTACCTCACTTGCAGGTGGAACATTTTTATTGATTAATGAATTGCGTGTGGAAAGATCTTCCAAAGGCAGCTCATTTTTTACTTCTTTTTTTAACATATCAATCAATAACTTAAGACCTAATATTTTTTTATTCTTTTTAACTTCAGCTCTATCTTTTGATAACTCGGCATTAAGATCTTCAGAACTGAGCTGTTTAATAGCAGATGGAATTTTACGCCCAAATCGAGGTTCGGGGTAATCTACTTTTCCCAAATATCTAAATTCATCCTCGGGTAAATCCTCTATTTTTAGAACTGTTTTACTAGAAAAGAGATTGCCGATTTTTTCGAAAATGGAAGCGAGCAAGCTAAAGAGAGACTTTGAAGCGCCATTGCTATTTTCGGATTCTCCAGCTGGCGAAAAAGACGGTGCATTTAGGTGTGCTTTTCTTTGATGTATAATTCCTTCTGACATAATATTATCCTCATTAATTAAGCTTATATTATTAATATTAACATAACTTTAATAAAATGTCAACTAAATACTTAAATTGCTAATTACCGTGGGTTAATTAGATGTAAATCACTTATTGAGAATGATTTGCATTTGAATCATAAGGAACAAGGACCCCGTTTTTAAAACAAATATATACCTCATTTCCTTTCTCATCAAAAAAACCATCTCTAAATTTAACTGATTTTTTTGGATCGCTTTTACTTTCCTTTGAAGACCCTACAGAAATTCCTATAAATTTGGCGAAATCTGTTATAACACTCATTCAAAACCTCCGTTTTTTACACAATAGTATTCAATTTTGAATTAAAAGTCAACTAAATTATTAATCTCCATACTGTTAGTGCATTAATTATGAATTTAATGGTAAACTTCTCAATATGATTCTCAAAGAACAATTAGAAGTAATCCCCTCACCTTCAAGGCCTTGCGCCTTGACGATTGGCACTTTTGATGGGCTGCACCTCGGACATCAGCGGATCTTAAAACGCTTGCGAGAAAAGGTGGGCCCAAGAGGCACCGTTTGTGTCGTGACCTTTTCCAATCACCCTTCTCATGTTTTGCCTAGCAGGCAACCGGTTCCTTTGATTTTTTCTAAGGGCTTGAAGATCAATATGTTAGAGGAAATGGGAGTCGATGTCGTTTATTGTCTGGAGTTTACATCAGAAATGGCAAATAAAACTTATGGTGAGTTTTTGCAAGGGTTAAAAGCTGTCTGCCCCTTTGATTTCTTGGTCCTTGGTGAGGGTGCCACTTTTGGAAAGAAAGGAGAAGGCACCGCCAAGAGGGTTGTGGAGCTAGAGAAGGAGCTGGGGTTTTCTGTGGAATACCTTTCGAAATTGTCGCAAGAAGAGGAGGTGGTCTCTTCGGGAGTCATTCGCAGGTGTATTCTTGAGGGGGATTTGGAGCGAGCGGCAGAGCTTTTGGGACATCCCGTGATGATAGAACTCTCAAATGAACTGGAAATTGCACCAGAAATCTGCATTCCGCCGGATGGAAATTATCGCGTGATCGTAAAACAAAATTCTCACGAAATCCCTTCCATACTATCTCTAGAAGCTGGAAAAGCCACAATTGACGTTTCTGTCAAAGACAAAAAAACACTCCTTATCTTTCATTAATCCTTTACAATTTCAATCTAAGTTGCCTAAAATGCCTGGAAATTTCCCGCAGAGGGAGATGTACACATGCATTTTTAGGAGGTAATATATGTCACTCGGAACACCAACAAAACCAGTACTCCGACCACCAGAAGCGACATTCTCAACACAGTCTGTCACCCTTGCTGCAAGGCGTCAGCCAAAGACTTGGGAATACTACGCCAAAAGCGTTATCATTGGAACGCTTGGAGAAGCGGCTTTTCGTTGTCTTAAGCTCACGGATATATTGAGTTTCAGAAAACTTGACGACCTGACCAACCTATCACACTATATTCCTTTTGCTAAAGGAGAAGAAGTCATAAATGCTGCGGCAAATGCTGCGGCAAATGCAACTCAATCTGCGGCAGGCGCTGTTCAAAGCACATGTAGTGATTCCCTACCCGCGGTTATTTCCGACTCTTGTGTTTATTTTGAGAGCAATAGCGAATGGTTGCTTTTGACAGGAGGAATTGCATTTGCCGCAGCAAGTGTGAATCATCTCGCTTCTGAAAAGATCAAAAATGTCTACGTCCGCAATCCGGTTTCTCTTGTTTTGGGAGGAGCTATTGTTTGGGGAGCAGCCACAGCAATGGGATATCCTGTATCTGTCTATGATATTGCCGATATTGGTCTCCGTTTACTTGTAACAAATGGGATAGGAAGGCTTGCTGCGCCTGCTGGACAAGGGTTGCTAAGACTCACCCATGCGTCACTCGAGCTAACTAAGTGGGGCTTTGCTTATCCCAATCAACATAGCAAAGTAAAAGGATCTTAAAGTTCATCACATTGAGCTTGCCCTATCCTGGGCAAGCTCGTTTTAATTAGAGGTAATTTATGAGTAACGCAATGGTTCAAGGACCACGAAGATTAGTTAACAACGCTTTCTTCCCTGCAGCTTACGTTGCAATCGGTCATCTCTCAAAGATTGAAAGCAAACTCCCCACAATTTCTTGGGCAGATATCACAAATTTGGAATTTAGCTTTAAACCTAAAGACATTCCCAATATTTTTTTTGAAAAACTTGAGACTTTTAAAGACAGCTTTATGTCTCATAACACCACTTCAGCTCCAACTGTACAAAGTGGTAATTTTTTCGCGAATACATACCAGAGTTTATCCAGCAGTTTTTCTACTCTTGAAAACCACGCGTATGAAATCGGTACTGCTGCTGCTATTGGAGCGACAGCAACTATTGTCAACGCAATCTTAGCACGCACTCCAGGGATCAAACACTGGCCTAAAACCCGTTTAGTCACTGCAATTGCACTTTCTACTGCTGGGGTTATGGCTGGCGCAAAGTTCGGCCTGGGGCAAGATATTGATCCTCAAATGATCCTGAATATTGCGATCAAAGTGGGTATCATTGGTGCTGGGGCAAAAGTCGCCGTCTTAACGACACGTACTGGCTTTCAAATAATTCGCGGTTCTACCAATTTCATTTCTTGGGGAATTCAGCATACCTGTAATGGACTCATTTTTGTTGCGAATCGTTTGGATTGGGGAAGCTGGCCCAAAGGCCCAGCCCCTTCTGTCCCCAAAAAAGAGATGAAGAAAAAGCCACCTCCACCTCTTGTTCAAGAAAAGGAGCAACAAAGTGAAGATGATGAAATAGCCAGGGCAAAAGAAGAGCTATCCAGTGAAGATGAAGATGATGACGCAGCTCCGGTAGTAGAACTTCTTCCTGTTGCTCGTCCTGCAGATAGCCAAATACCAAGTGAAAGTGAAAGTGAAAGTGAAAATGATGAATAATGCTCATTTGTGCTATATTGTTTAGACGATGCCAAATCTTTCTTGTGGAATTGTCGGTCTGCCCAATGTGGGAAAATCGACCTTATTTAACGCTCTGATCAAAAAGGCTGCCGCAGCGGCAGCCAATTATCCCTTTTGCACGATCGATCCCACCGTTGGGAAGGTCGACGTGGAGGATCCGCGACTCGGCAAGCTCAGCGCTCTGTCTAATAGTCAAAAATTGATTCCCGCGATGGTGACGTTCGTCGACATCGCAGGTCTCGTGGCGGGCGCCTCTAAAGGAGAGGGGCTCGGCAACCAATTTTTAGCCAATATTCGAGAAACCGATGCGATCGTCCATGTCGTCCGGTGCTTTGATAATGACGATGTGATCCATGTCGCCGGCAGGGTCGACCCGATAAGCGATATCGAAGTGATCAATCTGGAGCTCATTTTAGCTGATCTGCAGATGGTAGAAAATGTCGTCGTTAAGATGGAAAAGCAGATGAGAACGAAAAAAGAGCTCGGCCCGATTGTCGATTGTCTTAAAAAAGCTATTGAGCAGCTCAATAACAATGTTCCAATACGGTTAGTGGAGCTTTCCGATAAAGACCGGGCAATTTTGCATGGCTATCCTTTTTTGACGCTCAAAAAAGTGATTTATGCCGCAAATGTGAGTGAAAACGATTTGCCTGAAATGGATAACGCCCATGTACAAGTGGTTCGGGAATTTGCAAAGAAGGAAGGTAGCGGTGTGGTGCCGATCTCTGCCAAGCTCGAAGAGGAATTGGCGCAGCTCTCCCCTAGTGAGGCCAAGGAATATCTCGAATCTTTGGGACTCAAAGAACCGGGATTGAATCGCCTTGTCAAAGAGGCATTCAGCATGCTGGGACTCATCAACTACATCACCACAGGCGAGATCGAAACACGTGCGTGGACAATTAAGCAAGGGACCTCTGCGCAGGAAGCTGCGGGAGAGATCCATTCGGATATTCAGAAGGGATTCATCCGCGCTGAGGTGGTCTCATTCGACGACATGATGGCCCACAAGGGGCGCGTCGGCGCACGCGAAGCCGGAAAGGCCCGTTCTGAGGGCAAGGAATACATCGTTCAAGATGGCGATGTAATTCTATTCTTCCACAATTAAACATACCACGCTCCGTCAGCTTTTGTGAATTTGGACTTGGCGAGACAAAGCCAAGTCCAAATTCACAAAATCTTCCTACGCATGGTATACATTCTCTGTGACCTCTGTGGTTTTTTTATTTTTTTATTTCATTTGTTTTTTTTAAATTTTTCCCTGCGCGTGGTATACATTCTTTTAGCTTGCGCGCCATCTTTTCTCCTGATAAATTTTAATCACCATGGCGGAAAAAACCGAAAAGGCAACCCCAAAGAAGTTGCGCGATGCGCGCAAAAAGGGACAAGTCGCGAAATCCCAGGATTTCCCCTCAGCCTTTACCTTCATAGTATCAATTTCTTCGATCATGATTTCCTCTGGGTATATTTTCAAAGAGCTTGGCAGTTACATCATTAATATGTTCCGTCGCTCCTCAATGGCAGACATCAACATGAAGACGATGGCTGGTGGCCTGATGGATGAGGTGATTCGCACCATTGTCAAATGCACCTTTCCCATTCTATTGATAACGGTCTGTACAGGACTCTTGACCAGTTTTTTGATCGTCGGTCCGATGTTTTCGGTCGAAGCGATGAAGCCCGATATCAAGAAATTGAATCCGGTCACCAACATTAAAAACATGTTTAAATTTAAGACGATTTTTGAACTTCTTAAATCGATTTTTAAAATTACTGGTGCATTCCTTTTGATCTGGTCAGCTGTCTATGGAAGCATCAATGAAATTATCTCAACCGCTGCATTGCCCGTTATCGGCTCTGCTCAAGTTTTTGCTTCTTTTATGGTCAAGGTGATCGTCCGTGTCGGGATTTTTTTCCTCATAGTCGCTATTGCTGATTTGATCTTCCAAAAACGGAATTTCGCAAAAGAAATGCGGATGGAAAAATATGAGATTAAGCAAGAATATAAGGATACAGAAGGAAATCCCGAAATCAAAGGTCAACGCCGTCGTGTCGCCCAAGAAATTGCTTACCAAGAAGGCCCCACAGGGGTGAAGCGATCAAGGGCGGTGATCACAAATCCCGTTCACATTGCCATTGCGATCGATTACGAAGAAGAAAATGAACCCGCTCCGCGCATTGTGACGATGGGCAAGGGAATCATTGCCGATCGGATGGTCAAGCTGGCTGCCGATTACGATGTCCCGGTGATGAGAAATGTCGATTTGGCACAAACACTGTTCGAAAAAGGTGAAATCGGTGATTATATACCGGAGGACACCTATGAAGCGGTCTCCGAGATTTTAAGATGGCTCGAACAACTCGAAGCAGAAGAAACTGCACACTTGGACTTATTTAAATAATCCCAAGTTGCTACCGCTTTTCCTTTAGGCGTTAGCGAGCTGTTTAGATACAAGATTCGAGAGGAGGCCAAGGTGGGAGCACCTTGGCGACGAGCGAAGCGAAGTAGATAAGCAGCGCAGATAGCATAGAGGAAAATGGGTGGCAACTTTGGATTTAAATAAAATATGAAAGGTTTTTTAGAAGGAATAGGTAGATTTTTAACCGGAGACCGGATGATGCGGCTTGTCACCCGCTCTACGGATCTTTTCCTCGCCGTTTTCATTATTATGCTGATCGGGATCATCATTGTTCCGATCTCCCCGGGGCTGCTGGACAATTTCATCGCGATCAATTTGACGATTTCGATCACTCTTTTGATGGTCGCGCTTTACATTCCCAAAGCGGTCAATCTCTCGATTTTCCCCTCTCTTCTTCTGATCACCACTCTTTTCCGGCTAGGGATTGAGATTTCTGCGACGAAACGGATTCTCCTCTATGCAGATGCCGGAGAAATTATCTACGCC
The DNA here is from genome assembly GCA_011065235.1 of Chlamydiota bacterium. Classification (GTDB taxonomy): domain Bacteria; phylum Chlamydiota; class Chlamydiia; order Chlamydiales; family Rhabdochlamydiaceae; genus Sacchariniichlamydia. The sequence continues at coordinate 12,304 of JAAKFB010000014.1, forward strand.
TTCGGAGAATTTGTCGTCGGAGGGAATTTCGTTGTCGGGGCCATTGTCTTCCTGATCATCACGATTGTCCAGTTCATCGTAGTCACCAAGGGTGCCGAACGTGTTGCTGAGGTGGCCGCCCGCTTCACCTTGGATGCGATGCCCGGCAAACAGATGAGCATCGATGCCGATATGCGCAGTGGTATCATCGACGGCAACCAAGCGCGGCAACTGCGTCTCTCTCTCCAAAAAGAGAGCCAGATGTACGGGGCGATGGACGGAGCGATGAAGTTCGTCAAGGGAGATGTGATCGCCGGTATTGTCATTGCCGTCATCAACATTGTGGGTGGTCTCATCATCGGGATTTTCATGCACGGGATGACTGCTCTACAAGCGGCCCGCACCTATACTCTCCTCTCGATTGGGGGAGGTCTTGTCTCTCAAATCCCCTCCCTTTTGATCGCCTTGACTGCCGGTATTATCACCACACGGGTCTCAAGCGAAAAAAAAGACGAGCATTTAGGCGGCGAGATTGCAGCCCAACTACTCAACCAACCCAAAGCGCTCATCATTTCTGGTTGTGTCATCACGATGTTGGGATTTGTTAAAGGGTTTCCCACTATCATTTTTCTCTTTCTGGGGCTTGGAATCATCACGGTGGGATTTGTCTCTTCCTACAACAAGAAAAGGGCAGTATCTAAAGAAACCACAGCAATATCAGGAGCCGCTGTCGAAACGGATATCGCAGGTCACAAAGTGGTGCGCGGAGGGGTCGATGAATACGCCCTCACTTTGCCTATCATTTTGGAAGTGGGAACCTTTCTCTCCAAAGAAATCCGCAAAGAACGGGGCGGAATGACGTTTGTCGAGCAGATGATCCCCAAGATGCGCCATGCTCTCTATCAGGATCTGGGGGTACGTTTTCCCGGGGTTCACGTGCGTACGGAATCGCCAGGCCTTGCTCATGATGAATACATGATTCATCTCAACGAGGTGCCGATTGTACGGGGCAAAATCGAGCAAGGGGCTCTTCTAACCAATGAAGATCCCGAGACGCTCAAACGTTACAATATCCCCCATACTACCTCCAAAAATTCAATGGGACAACCCTCCTATTGGGTGGAGACAAAATACGAAGACGTGATGAAAAAAGCGGGAATCAAATATTGGAGACCGCTCGATGTGATGATCCTTCACCTCTCCTATTTTTACAGGCAAAATGCAGCGGACTTCATCGGTATTCAAGAAGTGCGAGGCATTCTGGAGTTCATCGAAAAATCGTTCCCCGATCTCATCAAAGAGGTCACCCGCTTGGTGCCCCTGCAAAAGCTCACCGAAATTTTCAAACGACTCGTTCAAGAACAGATTTCAATCAAGGATTTGCGCACTATTTTAGAATCGCTCAGTGAATGGGCCCAAACTGAAAAAGACACGGTGCTCCTCACCGAATATGTCCGTTCGTCGCTCAAACGCTATATCAGTTACAAATACTCACAAGGACAGTCGATTCTCTCGGTCTATATCCTCGATCCTGAAATTGAAGATATGGTCCGCGGCGCGATCAAACAAACATCTGCTGGATCCTATCTAGCGCTCGATCCCGACAGTGTCCAACTCATCATGAATGCGATGCGTCAAGTGATCACCCCTACACCTGCTGGTGGACAGCCTCCTGTCATGCTCACTGCCATCGATGTGCGTCGTTTTGTACGCAAACTTATTGAAGGGGAATTCCCCGATATGGCTGTGGTTTCCTATCAGGAAGTCGTCCCCGAAATCAAAATCCAACCCCTAGGTCGCATCCAATTGACCTAATTCTCCCATCGCTGTAAAAACAGGGCATATGCAAGACGATTTTAGCACCTCTCCCATCGAGCCCACAGATGCTTCTCGCATCCAAAAACACCAGCGAGCAGATGCACGCAAAATGTCTATTGCTCAAGAAGCGAGCAAGATCAACATGATCAAATATGGCAATGAAGCGGCCTTCAATCCCGTCATGATGTCACGCCGTTTTGAGACCTTGGAAGAAAAGCGCAGGCGTGAAATCGACAAAAAAGAACTCGAAAAAGCAGAGGATAAAAAAATTCTCGCTATCGAAAAAGTGGAAGAGATTGCAGAAGAGTTTAACAAGCGCAATGCCGAATTGGAAAAGCGCTCATTACAGCTCCTCTACTCTCACATCAAAGAGAGTGACTCGCAAGAAGAAATTTTGCGTAAAGCCATGCAACTTTTCCCCGACCACTCTCTTGCCGATGAAGCCCTTGAGTTTTTAGATGAAGCTACCGCCGGCGACCTTAAAGGCAAGGTGGCTCAAGCTAAAGAAAACCTCAATGAAACTTATGGCCGTGAAGTGCGCGCAGGACGCAATATTAATGCGCAAGCACAAGCCTTCTCAGAGGAAGGACTTGGCACTCCCACAGGGCTTCGCGACCTCTACCGCGACATCACTGGTAATCCCCGCGATGCCACCACACTCTTTGGAGAGCTCAATGAAATGTTCAACTATGAGAAGATGAATACGGCCATCGATTTTATCCTCCATTCTCTCGGTGCCGATCTCAAATCCAAGGGCCCTTCCATTGCCCCTGGAGAGTTGC
>JAAKFB010000140.1 GCA_011065235.1 Chlamydiota bacterium
GTGTAACATTTTGCAAGTCTTGAGAAAAAAAAGTTCTCATTAGAATTGCCTTTCATTGTTTCAATATGTTCTAAAGCATCAAAAGAAATTCCAACGGCTTTTGCTTCAGCTTGTTGAAGTTTGGCATAAGAATTGCTCCGTGTTTTGCCAATATACCAAACTAATGCGAGGTTACATGTGGCAATACAAGCGGCGACAATTGTGATTGGGACATTGTAAAAGAGCATGATAACCCAATAACTCGATAGAAGAAGAATGTTGAGTACATTTAAGATGAGGTCCGAGGTTAAAATCTCGCCGATCTGATTATTCAGGCTCATTCGATTGATCAATTCACTGCCAAATCGCTGTGTAAAAAACCGGAGGGGAAGTCGCAAAATGTGGTAGAGAAATTCTGTAGAGAGCTGAATCGCAATGCGGACCTGGAGAATATTTAAAAAAATACTCTGAATCCAGGTCAGGAGTCCTGAAAGAATGACTACACCTAAGAAGAGTCCCAGAAATTTCCACTCCCAAGTGGGAAGAATTTCTCCAAAAAACTGATCGATGAAGATTTGAGTGAAAACAGGGAGTGATAGACCCAAGGTGGCAAGCGCAAGTTGGATCCAAAAGAAATACCTTAAAGCGCTTTTGAATGGCAAAAACTTGCCTTTTATTCTTTTGACAAAGCCATCTCTTGCTCCAGTGGGTTGAAAATCTTTCCCAGGGCGGCATTCCATGACGAGTCCGGAATAGCTTTTTGACAATTCTGTCCAAGTAATGGATCGGTGTCCCATGCTTGGATCATTGATCAACACTTTTCCATCGGAAAACTCTTCTAAGACAATAAAATGATTATAATCCCAGTAGAGAATGGCGGGAAGAGAGGTTTCTTTGAGTTCTTCTAGTGGAGTCTCAAAGACCTCGACTTCTAACCCATAATGGACTGCAGCGCGATTCATATCTTCGAGATTAATCCCGTCACGAGAGACGTTGCAAGTCTCTCTAAGCTCTTCCAAAGGAATATACTTTCTGTAATAACCAAGGATGATGCCAAGTGCTGCAGCGCCACATTCGGACGCTTCCATTTGAATGAGGCGAGGCGTTTTTCGTGGATTTAAGAATTTTTTCAGTAGAGTTCTCATTGCGGCCTTATCTTCCATAAAGGGATTAGATAGGAAATAGGGGGTTGCTCCTCCACGATAACCCGCATTTTACAGACTGTACCAGTGGGGATTTCAAAAGGAGGGCCCGTTCCCGAGGTCCATTTATAACCACTTTTGGTATGGGGATTGAGATCCGGTGTAGCCGTAATTTGGGTCATGATTGTTTCATTTTGAAGAAGGTATCCCACAATTTGTTTGTTGCCGATGGATTGAATCAGTTCTTCTTTGGAGACAGGATAAGGATAGATGCTCTTGATCTTTCCGATAATTGCCCCGTACTCTCTGGGGTTTACGGTGACAGGTTCAATGAGCACTTTAAGTCCTGGACGTATTTGTCCTCTTGTTTCAGAATTCAAGGTCCCATAAAAAACCTCAGTTTCCCCAATTTTTTGTGGATGCTCCATCCAGAATAGAGTTTCAGTCGGTTTCAAAATTTCTCCTTGATTGGCAAGAACTTCGAGAATTCTTCCATTAGAGGGAGCTTTCAAGATGGAGAGTGCATCTTGAATCTCAGGAAAATCGATGATGTCAGAAGGGGCATGGAGAAGCTTTTTGTAGTGGGAAAATTCTTTTCTACCGGTAAAGGAGTTTTCTTCAAGCTCTGAAAATATGCCACTAAGCGTAGATTTTGCATTTTCGATTTCGATATTTTTCTGCATGACAGACGATCGCGATTGGTCGATGATCATCTTAGGAATTAATCCTTGCTTATAGAGGCTCACATTAATGGAGAGAGCTTTATAGAGCAAAAGCGATTGATTATTTAATCGCTCAATTTTGAATTTTGTAGCTTCAATAGAGGAGATGAGAGGATGCAGCTTTGGGTTATAGAATTTTGCAAGGGGCGTTCCTTCCATGACCCTTTCCCCTTCGGTGACATAGAGCTCTGTAACCGTCCCTGTACTTGGAGATTCTATTGTAAAGATCCCTGAGCTGCTAATAGAGACACTCCGACCTGTAGCTTCAGTTGGAATTCGTCCAAAAAATGACCAAAGGATCAAAACTACAAGAAGGCCAAAAATACAAATCAGCGTCAGCCAATGCTTAGGCTGTTCGATATCGAGCATGGGGCCCTCTTCGGCATGCTCTTCAAGCCGCTTTATAGCCTCTTTTTGATAGTTGTTTTCGTTCTCATTCATGTTTGTTCAAAAGTTTTTGATAATTAAAAACATCGATATTCATTTCGTAGGAGCAGGCATTGCGCTCTATAAGGGTTCCGGTTTGAAAAAGGAGATCGACGATATTCTTGGACCATTGTGCAAAGATCCGCGCTTCTTCAATTAGAGTTAGACGGAGGCGATTTTCATAATCGATAATAATAAAAAGGCTCCCATACCCTTCTTTAAATCGAAGGATTTCATCTTTTAAAGCTTCTTCATACCACTTAACCGTTTTCCTTGCATAATGGATTTGGTCGATTAATTCGAGCTGATTCCGAAATGCGGTAGCAATCGATTGTCGGATGTCTTCTTGTAGCTGATTTTCGGCCAAATTGGCTTGGATCTCTTCCTCTGTACGCCTTCTTTTCTCTCCTTTTGCCCTATTGTTGAAAAGAGGAATAGAAAAATTAAGTAGAACGCTATAATTATTTTGGGCTTTATGGGTTTCCGTAGAAGAGAAAAAGGGCTTGGCTCTTTTATTAATTTGGGTGTTAAACAGATCGTAACCAACGCGCACATCAAGTTCAGGGTAAATCTCTTGCTCAGCTAGACGCAGGCGCAGTGCGCTCTCTTCAATGCGAAATTGTGCTGCGATCAAATCTCCTCGATTATCCATTGCAATATTGAGTAAGTGATTTAGGTTCCACTCATCTTTTTCGACAGCAAAAAGGGGGAATTCATCTAATAGCAATTGGGGCAGTTCTATAGGAAATTGTTTTCTATCGATACCCATTTGGAAGATCAAACTGTTAAAAATGCGATAGGTATCTTGCTGAGCTGCAACAAGTTCTCTATTATTACGCGCTAGTTCCGCAAACTGTTGATTGAGCTCAGATGCAGCGACGCGCTCTCCTTCGACTAGCTTTTCTGTTGCGGATGCAAGTGCTTCTAGAATCCGTTTGGCATTTTCATTGATAATCACAACTTTTTGAACCTCAACCAGATCCCAATAAATGAGCAAAGCACTGCGGACATTTTCTGCCATTGTCTGGGTCAGAGAATATTTTAGCGCATTGAGTTCGATCTCTGAAACGGCTTCGGTTACTGAAGCTTCATTGTATCTCAAACGGCGCAAAAGAGGTTGATCAATGAAGAAAGTAATCGTGGTTTGATTCGTTCTGTTAAATGAATTGTCAAGGCTGAAAGAAGGGTTGGATTCGCGTGCGATTTCCCCATTGAGAGAAAACTGTGTTCCAAATCGAGTCAATTTCTCTAAGATAACCTGCACCGAGTCGATTTGGCCATCTTCGCCTGTCTTAAATCCAAAAGTTTGGGCGTCCTTGAGCCATTTGCGCAAATACTGTGCTTTTACATTGGGGTCAAAGGGGCCTCGAGTGGCCTGGGTAATCCCTTCTTGTCTCAACACTTCTTGTTCAGCAATCTGTACATTCCATTGATTCTCTAAAGTAGAAGAGATGACTTGAGAGAGATTTAAACTAAGAAATTCGTTCTCAATAGGATATTTTTTTTTAGGGGGCAGTTCCTTAAATCCTTTTGGTTTTCCCAGTTCGAGCCATTTTTGGATTTGTTCTGATGTTTCAGGAATCAGTAGATCTAGTTCTTCTGCATTAAGCGGAAAAAAAAATGAACTAACGATAATACCAATCCACAGAAATAATCCGACAAAATCAATCATTTTTTTTAAGCCAAATTTGATTCTTGATTTTGCCGGGATTGGTATAACCTCAAACAACCGTCCCATAATTAAAGTTATATACTATTTATTTTATTAGAGATAGGTGAAAAACCATTAAACAGAAAATAATGGCCTTATTTAGTGTATTAACCGGTTGAAAAAGAATAATTTAAACCCCTGTCTTCGAGGGGTATCGGCCGTCGATGCTCTTTACGAGCATCTTTTCTAATAGGGTTCTCGGAACTAGCTTGGAAATCCACACCATAAGTTTCATTTTCCAGTCGAATATATAGAGCCGTTTTTCTTTTTGAAGCTGTTTCCACAGATGCTTTACGGCAACGTCGACTGTCATGGTGCGCCAGTCTTCCTTCTGCGGATAGCCTTTGGCAGCGCGTGTGCGAAAAGAGGTTTCAATCTGCCCCGGACAGGCACAGAGAACCCGAATGCCCTGCGCGCGCAATTCTGCGTCGAGCGCAAGTGAAAAGGAGTTCACATAGGCTTTGGATGCGCAGTAGACATTGAATGTGGGAAAGGCAAAAAATCCACCCGATGAAGAGATGTTGAGAATGGTCCCTTTTTTGCCCGCCTTGAGAAGCTCTTTTGCTGCGTGCAGGGAAATTTCGGTGAGCGCACTGCAATTGACCTCGATCATTTTGAGCTGCTCTTGGGTGGGTAGGGAGGATGAGGGGCCATAAAGTCCAAAACCGGCATTGTTGACGATGAGATCGGGTATTTTCTCTGAAATGACTGCGAGCAATTTGGCCCGGTCGCCTGCGAGATCGACGTCTTGGCTGCCCGTTCGGATCACCTCGATCCCTTTTTCTTCTAAAAAGGTGGCAAGAGCAGCGCCCAGACCAGATGTTGCCCCAGTAATCAGAGCAAGTTTAAAAGAGTTGTTCAACGGCATCGAGAAGTTTTTGGATTTTGTCTTCACAAAATGGCATGCCCTTTTCAAACGGTTCTTGCACCCCGGCATAGATTTTCAGCTTGGGCTCTGTACCAGATGGGCGGACGACTACTTTGCTCTTATCGCTTAAGCGAAAGAGCAAGACATTTGATGGGGGAAGGCCGTGAAGCGAGGTTTTGTAGTCTTCGAGCGTGTCGACGCTTTGATCTCCGATTTGTTTGGGATTTTCTTTGCGCAATTTTTCCATCATCTGCTGCATTTTTTCCATCCCTTCGTGTCCAGGAGGAAATTCGATCACCCGTTGACGCTCCAAGTAGATACCGTGTTTTTTGTAAATTTCTTCGAGAAAGTCGACGAGTGTTCTCCCTTCCACTTTCATCAAG
>JAAKFB010000141.1 GCA_011065235.1 Chlamydiota bacterium
TCTCAAAACAGCCCACATCCATTGAGACAAGTGCTCCTGCTTGCTTGGCTTGAGAGATGAGACTTTTTAAAAAAGGGGGATTGAAAATTTGGTATCCCTCAATGTGAAAGAGTTTGACCCCTTCGAACATGGAAGGAGTGGTCGTAAAAGGGATAATATCAATCGTGTGACTGCGCATCGTCCGGTGTCCATCTGGGGAAATCATGCAGACTACTTTTCCAGTTGACGGACTACATGCCGTATAGTGGTGAGATATCCCCCGTGATAGAAGGGATTGCATCAGATTTAGTCCTTCCTCATCTTCACCGATTCTGCCGATGACCGTGCAAGAATGTCCGAGTGATGCCAATCCTTTGAGGGTATTGACAGCACTGCCTCCTGTACACTTTGTTGTGTAATTTTGGATGAGTCGATTAAATGTAAAGAGATTAACAGGAGCAGAACCCGATTTTTCACCTGGAAGAGAGTCTAAAAAAGCCTCATCTACAAATGTGATATAATCCGTCATCGGATCACCATAGATGAGAACTTCGCTGCTATAAATAGAAATAGAAAAAAGTAGAAAAAATAATATTTGTTTCATTTGGACCTCAAGTGTTGAATGTCTCCAGAATAAATAGTGCGGATACTTTCATCCGCGAGTTTGATTTCTAATTGGCCCCGCTCATTAATCCCGATGAGCACGCCTTCAATCATTTCTTTTCCAACAAGGCACGAGATCTGCTGATTTTTATAGGCCAAGACCTCTTCGAATTCCTTTGGGATAAATCCCCCTTTCAAGTCTTTTTGAAAGCGGGTGACGATTTGGCCTCTGAGCTCTTTGAGATTCCACTTTCGTCCCGACAGCTCGTAGAGAGAAGTCGCAGCTTGATCAGTTTCTACAGGGACATTGACGTTCATTCCAAGGCCCACCACCACACCACCTGCTGGCACTGTTTCCACGAGGATACCGGCGAGTTTTTTCCCATCGACTACGAGATCGTTGGGCCATTTGATTTGAATCTCGTCTATGCGGAGGATTCGAATACAAGAAAGAGCGAGGATTTGAGCGAGATTGGGGAGGATGGGATCTTTTGGATCGAGGTGAAAAAAAAGAGACATCATCAAATTTCCCTTCGCTCCGACCCAACTTCGAGAGAAGCGCCCTCTTCCAGCCGTTTGCATATCGGCCACGATACAAGTCAATTTTTTAGGGTCAAACTCTTGGGCGTGTTCTTTTGCCCAAGTGTTTGTCGAATCGACCGTAGCAAAATGAATCCAATAGACATCCATAAACGGGTGCCATTATAATCAAATTCATGTTGAATCATCAACTCCTTAAACGCATTGACTATAGACTTATTTTGCTTCTGATAGCATTGATGGTAGTCAGTTTGCTCGTCATTTCTTCCACGACATCTGAAATTCAAGATTTTGAGTTTGAACATTTTTTCACCCCCCATGTGAAAAAACAACTCCAATTTTTTGCAGTGGGATGGGGAGCTTTTCTACTTTTGAGTGTGATCGATTATAATAAATTACGTGAGTGGACCTGGATCCTCTATCTCGTGATGGTTCTCATGTTGGTAGGGCTTTTTTTCTCACCTGCCATTCAAAATGTCCACCGCTGGTATCGGATCGGAGGATTCACATTTCAGCCTTCTGAATATGCCAAGCTCGTTGTCGTGATTGCACTGAGTTGGTTTTTAGAGCGCAAAGCTTCAAAAGCGCGCACGTGGGCCGCGACCTTTCAAGCGCTTGCCATCATCGGCATTCCATTTCTTCTCATCTTAAAGCAGCCCGATCTTGGCACGGCTCTCGTTCTCTTCCCCATTGCGCTCGTGATCTTTTATTTTGGGGGGATTAGAAGACGGGTGATTGTCACAATGGGGGCCATCGCAGTTATTGGTCTGACTTTTATCAGCCTTCTTTTCGTGGGAGTTCTCGATCATGATGAGATGCGTCCTGTAGCGACAAAAGTTCTCAAAGATTACCAGTATGAGCGCTTCAATCCCGAAACCTACCATCAAAAGGCGGCGGCAACAGCGATCGCGCTTGGGGGAGTGACGGGTAATGGATGGCATAAGAGCACATTCTCCAAAGGGCAATGGCTACCCGCATCCCATACCGATTCTGTATTTCCTGCCTTTGCGGAAGAGTTCGGGCTCATAGGGGTAATTTTCTTGCTCGGCATTTTTTTCGGATTGATCTATGTTAGCTTTCAGGTGACGGTGGTAGCGAAAGACCGCTTCGGGCGGCTCTTATCCGCAGGGATTGCCATCTATTTGGCCATGCATATTGTGGTCAATTTGGGAATGATGTGTGGATTTTTGCCGATCACGGGGGTCCCGCTGGTCATGGTGTCCTATGGTGGCTCTTCGATATTGGCTAATATGAGCGCCTTGGGAATTTTACAAAGTATCTATAGCAGAAGGTTTACGTTTTGAAAGAGCATCCATTTCTTTTTTCTCCTAAAAAATGGCTCGGCGAGGGAAAAATTCAGCTTTCGATGTCAGATGAAGAACTCGACTTCTATACAAGGTGGAATTTAGGGAAGATCGATCCTCAAGGGCAGATTCCCGCATTCCAAGAAGTGCAGATCAAAGGGATTTCAGACGTGATGCACAACCAGTTTTTGATCACAGACCTGACCCCGACGCATTTCACAATCGAGCTCGAAAATGCGGCTCTCGGAACTATCACGGGAAAGGGGCTGATTAAAGATAATCTCATCGCCTGGGAATTTCGCAATAGCGAAATAGCATTTGAAGGCTTTGAGTTTTATGAAAAACAGGAGGATGGGACCTATCTAATGCGAGCAGAATACGTCACTCCCGATCAGGACCGCACCGTTATCCGCGGAAAACTCTGGGAAAAAACCAAATGAAAGCCCTCTCCTTTCTTTTTCTCCTCATTCTCTGTTCCTTCAACAGAATCGACTACAACGATCTGATGCTGGGGACGCCCGCGCCAAAAGTCGTACAAAAATACGGAGATCCCTATTCCGTTCGCGATCTGGGCAATAGTACCCTTGAGTATCAATACATCGAACGGATCTCGATGAACAACGAACTCGTCTATGAGAACCACTATTTCCTCACCTTTGTCAATAACCAGCTGACGAATAAACGCTTTCGTGAAGAGACGCGTCAGCCGTTCGACAAGATGTACCGCCCCGATCCCAATTATCCTTGGTATCCTTAGAGATCTTCTCTGAATTCATTCCGCTGCCAAAAAAGCCATCTTTTTCCCTAGGACCCGCGACTGCTACCTCGTTTTTCCTCTATGCTACCTGCGGAACTCATCTACTTCATTTCTCTCGTCGCCAAGGTGTCAACACCTTGTCTTCCTCGAGAAACTTGTACTTTAGCCCCTCGCTAACGCCTAGATGAAAAGAAAGTAGCAGTCACGGGTTCTAGAGAAGTTTATGATCCTTAGACAATTAAGTCTCTAACGTGTAAATTTGATTGAAAAAAATATACCAATATTGGTATAATGAGGAGATAGGCTAATGGGCGATACTGCTAAACCCGTTTTGTGGATAGGTTCTTCTAAACGAGACTTGATGGACATGCCCGCTGATGTCATAGACGACTTTGGATTCGGACTTTATCAAGCTCAGATTGGGAAATACCCCGACACAGGAAAAACTCTATCTGGCTTTGGCAGCGCTAATGTCATTGAATTAGTAAGAGACCACAAAGGAGATGCATTTCGCGCGGTCTATACAGTGAGATTTTCAGAAGCAGTGGTTGTCCTACATGCCTTCCAGAAAAAAAGCAAAAAGGGCAGAAGAACGCCAAAACAAGATTTGGAACTGGTTCGTTCAATACCAAAGTAATCTGAAAAATTGGGAAATTGACAAGAAGGCTCCTCACATTTTTTGGCTGTGAGGAGTTGCCGTGTTCATAGACACGGTACGTACGATCAGAGGAAAAATGAGGGGTAAAGCCGACGCAGTCAAAAACCAATTTTTCAGGTTACTTTGGTATAGATTAAAGATGGCCGAAGAGATATATAAAGAATGGAAAAAGAGGCTAAAATGAATAAAAAAAAAGATTATGAAGTCACTGCTGGAAATGTTTTTGCTTCTCTTGGCCGTGAAACTTCCGATGAATTACTCGCTAGAGCCCAGCTTTTAGACCAAGTAAGCTCTCTTATAAAAAAAAGTGGTCTTTCTCAAAAAGAAGTCGCAAAAAAATTACATGTCACTCAACCAAAAGTTTCTATGCTTGTTGGAGGACGATTATCTGCTTTTAGTACGGACACACTTCTGCGTTACCTATCTATACTTGGCTGTGAGGTGCAAATCCTCATTAAAAAACCGCGTTCCCGAATCGGAATATTTAAACATAAAGGCTGCATCGCCGTATTCTAACGAATTTTTAAACATCCTCTTAGAGTCTGTCTGCAAACTGCTTTTGCCAGACAGTCTCTTAGATGAAAAGAAGGTAGCAGTCACGGATTAAACTTCAGTGAGGGTTTTTTTCCAATGCTCAAAGATTGTATCTGAACAATTATTTAATCTGTATTTGAGAACATTATCAGATGGATAGTATACAGTGAGAATATTAATGTGTTTTTGTTCAATATTAGTTTGATTAAAAGCTGCAACTAGATTTAAAACTCGGTTTTTTTCAGTATCAAAACAGTAAAGATCAGTTTGTGGATTGCGAGATATATGTTTGCGTTTTTTTGTTATGCAGCGCTTTAGGAGATCTAAAGATACAGTATGATCTTCCCCACGGAGTCCTAAGATCCCCTTTCGTAATTCCGGAGAAAGAGTGATCTTCAAATCTTCATTCTCAACAGAGCTTGGAAAGGTTATTTCTAGGAGAGGAAAATTTGAAATTGAATCAGAGCTTTTGCCTAGATCTTCAATTGAATATTTTTTGTTTTTAACATTAAAATAATTATTCCCATCAAAACCATGTCGGGCTAATTCTGTCGCTCTTTCTATCTTTGAAATAACTAAAAAATGCTCTCCATTTTCAATTAAATGAAATTTTAAAATAGTTGGTGTTGAATTCGATAAGGCCAGTTTTTCTTTAGCTAGCTCTCTACCAACGTACGTCCTCAAAAAGTCCTGGCAAATTAGAAATAACTTGAGAAATATCAATATTTTATTGAATGCTTACTCTCATGAGCATTTCAAAGAACCTCCTGGACATCCTTCCAAGCACAAAAG
>JAAKFB010000142.1 GCA_011065235.1 Chlamydiota bacterium
TTTGATTGTATATAAAATTGCGCAAAGTATTCTAATTAATTTAGGCACTACTGCTAAAGCTCGCGTGGAAGAACAATTGAAGCAAAAAATAGAGAATCTTGATTTTGTCACTCATGACAAAATCGATAGTGACAACATACCATTGCTTGCTGGCAACGTAGCTCGTGGGTACACATTTACTGATATTAAATATCAAATAAAGGAAATGTTTTCATTTTGTTCTCAATCTTTTCAAAGGGATGGTTTTCCTCTTGAAATTTCAAAATATCATCCAAATATCACCTTTAAAGAAATGGCTCAATTGGGTGTCCTTCAAGAACTGGCTAAAGAAAATAAACTTGGATTAACTCCGTTGGAGGCTCCCAATAAATGGAAGATTCTCTTAACACTTGATAAAGAATTGACACAAGAAAAAGCTGAACTTGTTTTTTCTTTGACTCAAACAAGTAATGGAATTGAATTTTCTAAGGAAACTTTCACCATCAAAAGCGGCTTTGTTGCATAAATGAAAAAATCACGAATGCGGAACTGTGGTTAAAAAATTTTTCTCTGTGGTTTATTTGTGTTTTTTGCGGATGTGGCTATGCCGAATGCTATAGACAAAGTAGATAACGTAGCCCAAGAAGGTCCAGCAAACCAGCTGAATCCAAACAACGGCAGGAAGGACAATCATTTGTATGAGGCAAGCAAGCGTTCCTGCTAAGGGAATCCAAGGATAGAAGGGGACCACAAAGGTCTGCAGTTTTTTATTTTTTTTCAGCAGCTTTCATCCAGTCTTCAACAAAGACTGCATTCACTGCCTGAATTAAATCCGCATCGCTTGTTAGAAGACCGACAGTTCGGTTTTTATCAATTGAGGGCTGATAAAAATTCGTAGAACCTAAATACATCAAGCAATCATCAAGAATCATCACCTTTGCATGTATATTTAGATCATTGATCAAGTATACGTTACCACCCGCATCTGCAAGTTTTTTTTGGTTATCAATATTATTATCCGGATTATTAAATCCAAAAGGGTGAGGAGACATGATTAACTTTACATCAACATGATTTTTTGCAGCTTTCATAAACCATTCGATCATCTCTGAATCGGTGATATCTTGTTGATAAATCTTAATGGACCTTTTAGCACTCTCGATTAGCGTTTTGAAAATTTCTCGTTGATTATTTGGCCCCCAAAGAAGATCTCGTTGACTTCCAATAAACTCTTCGCCATTGATGTCATTCCAAAATGCCTGTATTAATTCACTAATGATCTCTTCACTTTCAATTTTGACTGCAAAATCGCGAGAAGGGCGCTCATTACTGGTATGCCCTTCCAGTTCTTTATCAAAATTAGTTGTTCCAATAATCGCTTTTTTACCGTCAACAACAATATACTTTGTGTGACTTTGATTGAACTTTTCTGAACTAGAATATACTTTTACCCCACGTTCTTTGTAAGCATTTAGAGCAGCGTTCTTTTCGACTTTTTTGCCATCCTCAACAATTTCCATGCTTGTAAGTCTATTTCCAGTAACCACATGTACTTCAACCCCCCTTTTTACTGCCCTATCCAGGGCATCCAGCATATCTTTCTGAGGAAGTTTTTTCTCTTGAAGCTTATAGGACGCCATCAAAATTTCAGTATTAGCTTGATCAATAAACAAAATGAAAGGATCTCGATTCGGATCGATGCGATCTTGTCGGCAGTTAGGTAAAAGAATGAGATTATCTCTACCACGCTGAGTAGAACTGATTCCTTTGGGAGAAGCTCCCATAATCAATAAAAATAAAATTAAAATTCTTAAGTGCATTTGAATACTTTTTTATTTTGAGGATTTGTGTTTTTTGCGGATGTGGCTATGCCGAATGCTATAGCCAAAGTAGATGACATAGCCCAAGAATGTCCAGCAGATTAGCTGAATCCAGACAACGGCAGGAAGGACGGCCATTTGCAGTAGGCAAGCAAGCGTTCCTGCTAAGGGAATCCAAGGAAAGAAGGGCACCTTAAAGGGGCGGTGAAGGCTGGGCTGGCGATAACGCAAAATGAGCACTCCGAAACAGACGATCGCAAATGCCATCAGCGTTCCAATGGAAGTGAGCTGACCTAAGAATCCGACGGGGAAAAAACCACAGATGGCCATTCCAAAAAGGGTCATCACCATGGTATTGAAAAATGGGGTGTGGAATTTCTTATGCACTTTTCCAAAAGCTTTAGGGAGAAGTCCATCTCTTGACATGCTATAGAAAACGCGGGTTTGTCCAAGGAGCATGACGAGGATGACAGAGGAGAGTCCCATCAAAATTCCAATTTTTGCAACGTAGCGCAGCCAGACAAAGTTGGGGCCAAATGCATTAAGCGCCACACTGAATGGAGCTGGACCTGTAAGGGCGGTGTAACTGACAACTCCAGTTAGGACAAGAGCCATGAGAATATAAAGAGAGGCGGCAATCCCAAGTGAGCCAATCATTCCAGTCGGCATATCTTTTTGAGGATTTTTTGCTTCTTGAGCAAGAGTGGAGAGGGCATCAAATCCGATGAAAGCAAAGAAGACAACCCCTGCACCGCGCAAAATACCACTAAATCCAAACTCTCCAAATGTTCCGGTATTTGGGGGAATGAACGGAACCCAATTTGAGGGTTTGATAAAGGCAATTCCACAGCCAATAAAAAGGAGAATCACAGTCAATTTGACGATGACCATGAGGTTATTAAATTTGGCAGCCGCATTAATTCCCACGGCAATCATGATGCCAATTCCCCCCATGATTGCCATCGCGGGTAAATTGACGATTGCTCCGGTTTTCACCCATCCGGTTCCGATCTCATAGACAAGCGGAGATGATGCGATCTTCATGGGCAAATGCAGGCCAAAATCATTGAGAATACTCGAAAGATATCCCGACCATCCGACAGCGACAGTTGCCGAAGAAAAAAGATACTCAAAGGTGAGCCCCCAACCGATCGTCCAGGCAACAATTTCCCCTAAGGTGGCGTAAGAATAGGAGTATGCACCGCCAGCAACTGGAATCAGGGAAGCAAATTCTGCATAACAAAAAGCGGCAAATACACAAATTATAGCAGCTAAAAGAAAAGAAAAGACAACAGCGGGTCCAGCATAGACAGCAGCAGCTTGTCCAACTAGGACAAAAACCCCTGCGCCTATAATAGCGCCAATTCCCATAGAAATCAGGTTTTTTGCTGTCAGGGTGCGCTCAAGGCCCCCCTTTTTATCTTCTGCTTCTTCTTTTAAATCGTGTATGCTCTTCTTTGCGAATAATCCTTTCATAGGGGACAAGGATAGCAAAAGTTTCTCATTTAGAGCAACTCACTAATGCCCTCAACGATCAATTCGAAAATGACAAAGAGAGCGAGAAGAACCAAGACAACCTTTCCGCCTTTGAGTTGTTCATGACGGCGATCCAGGTTTTTTCGGTAACGCCCCGACCAGACCATCATCACGGGAAAAAGTCCCAACAGTAGCGCGCATCCGATTCCTCCCGCATATCCCAATGCGCGAAGAAAGATATCGGGATTAAGCATCGCGATGATCGTTGGAGGAAGGTAGACACAAACATATAAAAAAAGTTTGTTTTTTCCCTTTTTTGGAAGATTTAGGCCGTCAGACAAAAAGTCAAAAAGTCCCAATGTCACCCCTAAAAATGAAGTCGTCAACGCACAAAACCCAAAGGCTTGTCCAATGGCGTAAATATATTGCGCTTGGGCATGTTCTTTCAGAGGGACGATGGCAGAAAGCCCCTGCTGCTTTGCAAGCAAAAGTCCATCCAGAGGGACAATTCCCAGGATGAGATATTCCCAAATGATATAGATGAAAAACGGAATACTACTCCCAATGAGAATCACCCTGCGCACACTTTTATATTCGCCATGAAAATAATTGCGCATGCTGGGGACAATTCCCTGATAGCTAAACGAGGTGAATACTACAGGTAGAGAAAGGATAGCTGCAGGCCAGTGAAAATTCCCGAGAAGATCGATGTTGACTTTTCCAAAGCCCACCAACACAAAAACGATAAAAGAGACGATTAGCCCCACCATGAGAATAAAATTGAGACGATCGACAGCACGTGTTCCGATGTAAACTACAGGAGAAAAAATGAGGACAAAGAGCAAGATAGATATTGAATCTGGCAGCCCGTCTGCGAGCGCCCCAATTGTTTTACCTCCCCCCGCCACGTAGGCAATCGTCAAGCAATAAAACAGAAACAAATAGAGGATCCAGCTAGCAGCTTTCCCTTTTTTTCCTAGCAAATGAGAGGATAGTGAGACGATATTTGAATCTTTGGGAAGCCAAAAGCAAGCTTCAAGAAGAAGAAGCCCTGTGCACACAGAAAAAATCCAACAAATCAGATAAATGACAATGGCCGGCCAAAAACCTCCTTGTGCCGTTGCGACAGGCAAGGCGAGCATTCCCGCACCAATGGCGGTTCCTGCGACGAGTAAAGACGCACTAAAAATTTTAGATTTCGACATTTTGTTAACGTTCATGATAAAGCAAATTGACATTTTGGCTCCAGAACGATATTTTTTACCTTTAAGCCTTTACCCCTGATTGCTACCTTTTGGAACAAAAAGTCATTCCTTTCGAAATACATCAACTCCCCATTGACAAAGTGGATACCCATGCCCTTTATGTGATGGAAAAGCTCAAAAACGCAGGGTTTGTCGCCTATCTCGTGGGTGGAAGCGTTCGCGATCTCCTTTTGGGACATCGTCCCAAGGATTATGATATCTCCACTTCGGCAAAGCCCGAAGAAATCAAAAAATTGTTTCGCAATTGCCTTCTCATTGGACGCCGATTCCGCCTTGCTCACATCCGTTTTGGGAAAAAAATCTTGGAAGTTTCCACTTTCCGCGCAGGAGACCCTGAAAAAGATGAGCTTATCTTGCGCGACAACCAATGGGGCTATCCAGAAGAAGATGCCTTAAGACGAGATTTTACAATCAACGCCCTTTTCTACGATCCTTCGAATCAGACGATCATCGACTATGTAGAAGGTTACGCAGAAGAATAAGGACCTCATGGGAGTTGGTGATTTCGTCGTTTAGTACGGGGTGGCTCCAGTGCATATACTGCTCCTGGGA
>JAAKFB010000143.1 GCA_011065235.1 Chlamydiota bacterium
AAGATTTATATTATTTGAAATTAAAAAAACCAATACCATAGGAGAAAAAATGTCCATTCCAAACATAAACAATAATATCGAAACTCAACCTTTTAACCAAAGTGTCAAGGGTTTTATTCAAGACTTAAAGAAAAAAGTAGATACAATCGTTCAGCGGGTATTAAACCACATCAACCTAGCCCGCGCCCGTTCTTTCGAACAGTGGTTCACAAATAATCGTGATCTTGTATCCAAGCCCTTAACTTTAAATTTGCCAGAAATCACTAGTATACCATCGGATATCCGTAAATTATGTACTTTGCAACAACTAGATCTAAATCCCCAAGGTGATTAACAAGAGCTTGAGAGACCAAGATAAGTAACAGCTTGGTCTCTATCTTTTCGGAAAAGCTAGGGAACAGGTTGAATTATTAAGTAACCATTTTACGAGGATCGACGATCTCATCAAACTCTTTTTCCGTCAGAAACTTGAGTTCGAGTGCAGCAGCTTTAAGAGTTTTATTTTCACTATAGGCCTTCTTCACGATTTGGCTTGCCTTATCATAGCCAATGACCGTATTCAATGCAGTTGCGAGCATCAAAGAGTTGTCTAAATGCAACTGGATCCCCTCTCGATTCGGCTTAATTCCCTCTACACATTTTTTCGCAAAAGTATCCGCCATATCTCCGAGAAGATAAATCGATTGAAGTAGATTATAGATCATTACAGGGCGGAAAACATTGAGCTGGAGTTGACCCATCGACCCACTGACAGCTATCGTCATGTCATTGCCCATCACTTGAGCCGCTACCATCGTCATCGCCTCACACTGAGTCGGGTTGACTTTGCCTGGCATGATGGACGAACCAGGCTCATTGGCCGGCAAGAAAAGCTCTCCGATGCCGCAGCGAGGCCCCGATCCAAGAAGACGAATGTCATTGGCGATCTTCATATAGGCGCATGCAATCTGTTTCAATGCCCCACTTAGTCCCACAATCGAATCGTTTGCAGCTAGTGCCTCAAACTTATTCGCCGCTGAGACAATCGGATATCCCGTCAGTTTAGCCAACTCCTCGGCAACCCTTTTGGCATATTTAGGATCCGTGTTGAGCCCCGTTCCGACAGCGGTTCCACCCAGAGCAATCTCATATAAAGGAACAAGAGCCGTTTTCACAGCTTCTATCCCCTTTTCGATTTGAGTAGCATAGCCAGAGAACTCTTGTCCGAGTGTCAACGGTGTCGCATCCATCAGGTGGGTGCGCCCTGTTTTAATGATGTCTTTGAATTCCTGTGCCTTTTGCCCAAGCGCCTTGTGCAAGCTTTCTAAACCAGGAAGCAAGCGGCCGTTCACCTCATGGATCGCAGCAATATGCATCGCCGTTGGAAACGTATCGTTGGAGCTCTGGGATTTGTTGACATCGTCATTGGGGTGAATGGGATCTTTGCTCCCCAAAGTGCCTCCGAGCTTCTGAATGCACCAATTACTGATCACCTCGTTGACATTCATATTCGTCTGCGTTCCCGATCCCGTCTGCCATACGACAAGAAGAAAATGCTCATCCAATTTGCCTGCAATCAATGCATCGCAAGCCTCAACGATCAACTCTTTCTTCTCATCTGCCAAAAGGCCGAGCTCTGCATTGACAATCGCCGCCGCTTTTTTTACATAACCCAAGGCATAAATCATCTGAATGGGGATTTTTTCTATCCCTATAGGGAAGTTGAGATGGGAGCGCTCAGTCTGTGCCCCATAGAGTTTATCTGCTGGGACCTCGATCTCTCCAAGAGAATCCGTTTCTTTTCGTGTCTTCATTATTTTCCTTATTAAAAAAATTATACTATAATATCAAGTAAGATGGATATGACGAAAATTTATGATATCAGTCTGACACTAACCGAGCACACTCCTGTATGGCCTGGAAGTGAGAGGGCCCATTTTGAGCAAATTCTCTCAAGGGGAAAAGGAGATGACGCAAATGTCACGCAGATGAACATGTGCGCCCATATAGGGACTCATGTTGATGCCCCCTGTCATTTTTTAGATGTCAAAGATGGTGTAGAAACCCTTCCTCTAGATATTCTCACCGGCCCTGCCCAGGTCATCGAGCTTCCAAAAGCCAAGACAATTTCTGCAGAAGCCCTGCAGAGCGCCAAAATCTCTCCCGACACAAAGCGCCTCTTGATCAAAACTCCCAATTCTCTTGAATGGACAAAAGGAGCTACTGAATTCACAACTGAATATATGGGCCTGAGCGCTGATGCCGCTGTTTTTCTCGTAGAAAAAGGAATTCAACTCATCGGCGTCGATTATCTTTCTGTAGCTGCATTTGATGAAATGGTCCCCACCCATCAGATTTTGCTAAAAGCCGGCATTGTGATCGTCGAAGCGCTCGATCTTTCTCAAATCACTCCCGAAGACTACACCCTTTACTGTTTACCCCTGAAAATTGCGGGTGCCGATGGCGCCCCCGCAAGAGCGATTTTGGTGAAATAATGACCCACACCAAACAATTTGTCCGCCGGATCCTTTCTATCGTCATTCCGATGACCCTCTTTCTAGGATTTGGAATCGATCTCTACTCCCCCTCTTTTCCCCTAATCGCCAAATCTCTAAATACGAATGAGCAACTCGTCCAGCTCACCATTGCCACCTATTTTTTTGGCTATACGATCGGCCTACTCTTCTTTGGACCGATCTCCGATGCCATTGGAAGGAAAAAGCCCTTAATTTTTGGGTTCCTATTGTACTGCCTGCTAAGCCTATTTTGTGCTTTTTCTACAAACATCGATATGCTTCTCACCTTCCGATTTTTCCAAGGAGCTGGAGCGGCATCTGTAGGGGTGATGTTCCGCTCGATTCTCAGTGACGTGTTCATGGGGAAGCAACTCGCAACCTCCATGAGTTACACCTCAATGAGTTACCGAACAGGTCCCATCATCGCACCGCTAATCGGGGGCTATTTAACCACTTATTTTGGATGGTCCTCGAACTTCTATTTTCTCATGATCTTCAGTGGACTTTTTGCCCTTTCCGTCTTCTTCTTTTTACCAGAGACCCATACAGACCTCTCCCCCATTCATCTGAAATCCATTCTCAAAAAGTACAAAGCGCTTTTCCAATGCCGCCCTTTCATCGGAGGGGGAATTACCAACGGCATACTCTATGCCATGATGATCATCTTCAACATTGTAGGGCCCTTTTTTATCCAAGATATTCTCGGATATTCTCCTATCGATTTTGGTCATATTGCCTTTTTTTTGGGCTTAGCTGCTCTTTGCGGCATTCTTTTCAACCGACTCCTCCTCCAGTTTCTTTCAGTTGAGAAAATCATTCGACTCGGAATGATTTCCCTAATATTCATCTGCATATTGCAAACCATCAGCGCCTTTTTGTTCCCAGTCAACCTCTATAGCTTGCTCATTCCCATTGCCTGCATCGTCTTTGCCTCCGGCCTTGTAGTTTCAAACATGTTGAGCCAAATTCTAGAACTCGTCCCTCATAGCAAGGGAATTACAAGTTCACTTTCTGCAATTCTTGTCGTCGCCACAACGGGAATCCTCACCGCATTATCAAGCTTCCTCAAGTCCGACACCATCATCCCCTTTGCCCTCGCCTATCTCGCAATCACTTTCATCGCCTATTTCTGCTACCGATTCCTGTTTCTCAAGAGAGCAAAGGAGTGAGAAGGTCTCTTAGGGCCCGTAGAAATAAACTATCTGCTATTATATCCACTCTTTTCACGAATGAGGCGTATTGCCTCTTCGGATAGCTCTTTTTTGGGAGGTTGAGGCGGGTTGCCTTTCAAAATGCTCACGGCAAGTTCACAAAAATCTTTTCCTTTAAAAAGCTCAATACAACGATTTCTTTCCGTTCGATACCTCTCCACTTGCTCATCAATTACTTGATACGAAACAAATGTAGGCAAATCCAAATCTTCGATTGTCAGTTCATGAGCTGGTAAGCCAGAGCCTGCAGGGGAAAAACAAGAATTTCTCCTTTGAGGATAATGGATTTTTTTCTTTTGCTCCCAATTGAAATAACTAGCATTCTTCTCTCCAAAACCAAAAAGAAGCCCCAACTGATAATGGTTTTTCTTAATCTTTTTCCACAAAGGATCTAAGCCATCGCCTATTCGATATACTACTTTTTCTGGATCAAACGGCTCTCCAACGATTTTTTCAAAGTCTTCGTAATATTTTTTTAAAATGTAAGTGACAGAAAGGATATTTATCAAAAAACCTCCTCCAAAGTCTTCATCTTCTTGAATGAGGAATTGATCCCCTAAGTACTTCTCTTGCACTTTTTTCCAATCATTCCATAATTTTCGCGCGTCTTCTCTTGTAGGATGAAATTTTGCAAACGAAATATGTTTACGGAATTGTTCAGTTTGCACCGAGTAGAGCTCTCTTTTTTCCCGTTCATCGATAATAGGAACATAAGTGAAAGCCGACATCGGTTTAGACCCCAAGAGGGTATATATTCCGCGCTCTTCGATTAAAGCATGCTTGAGAAAAAGTTCTACTCGGGCTTTATCTTCGGGAGCAACGATTGGCTCATTCGCATTGGCAAGAATTGGCAAACATATTGAGAATAATAAAATGCAAGCAGAGAACAAATTTTTAATTAACAACCCTTTCACTCGGAGGAAAGATGAAGACATTTTTCAAACTCTCAATTTTGTTTTTATACTACGCGCAGGAAGGTTTTGTGAATTTGGACTTGGCGAGACAAAGCCAAATCGATACGAACGAGGAGCACCATTCCCAAATAGGGAAGGGTGACGAGGAGGGGTGATTTGGCAAAGTCGCAGCCAGTCCAAATTCACAAAACCTGACGGAGCGTGGTATAGTTGCACTGCAGTCTACTGCAGTATTTGCAAATTTTCAATCCCCAAGTAAAAGTGTACCAAAAAACTATCTCGACATGGAAAGATTGCACTTCTCAGAAAACGGGATTTATCTCCATGGCAATCAGAGGGTGTTTACAAAGTCATTTCATTGCTCATTAGAGCAATCTTTTTCCCTATGAGACACTTTTCGAGCTGCACAAACTCAATTTGAGTTTGCTCCGCCCTCCAAAGATGTCTCCTAGGAAA
>JAAKFB010000144.1 GCA_011065235.1 Chlamydiota bacterium
AATAGATGCATTTCCAGTAATCTCTACAGCCTGCTCAAAAGCTTCATTGGAACTGGTCCTGAAGGCTGCCTACGCTCTGGGCAAGCTGGAGGAGTTCGGCAAGCTGCTGCAGCCGCCCACTGCCCGCTCCATAGCGGATCTCAAACGTGACGCCGAAAAAGCCGGTCGGAAGCGAGGTCGTATATGAAGCAGTTGGACTAAACCGCTTCGCGGTAGGTAGCTGAGCGGACATCACTTCTGCTGTTTGAATTCTGGGGCTGATCACACATTCCCGATCAGCGATTATCGCACTGACAGCCAAGTAAAGCAGACAGACTTCTTCATGAGCTGTGGTGTTTCTATGGGAACATCTCTCTCTCACTCACAAAGGAGCCTGTCATGACCAAGCTACGCCGGCGGATGATCGAGGATCTCCGCATCCGCAACTACGCCGCGAAGACTATCGATGCCTACATACGCTGTACTGCTCAATTTGCGAAGCATTTCGACATATCGCCAGATCGGTTGGGGATCGAACATGTGCGTGAGTATCAAGTCTTTCTTGTCGAGACCAAGAAAGCCTCGTGGGCCATCTTCAATCAGACGGTGTGCGCACTGCGATTTTTCTACAGGGTGACCTTGAGACGCGCGGAGATCATCGAACACATTCCGTTCCCGAAGCAAGAGAAAAAACTCCCAGTGATTCTCAGCACCGAAGAGATCACTCGTTTGAAATCCCATGTTGCGCAGACAAACGCCCTTTTTAAATCTAAGGAAAAGAGCATCGGTCGGACGCTCGATTTCTTGACCCAAGAAATGCTCCGTGAGATCAACACCATTGCCTCGAAATCTCCCGATCTTGCGATTACACAAAAAGCAGTGGAGTGCAAAGCAGAGCTAGAAAAGATACGTGAACAGGTGCAGAATATAGAGTGATGGTATATTGATGGAAAAACTACTCGGAAGCCTTACAAAAGGACTTGTATTTGTCATCAGCGCACCTGCGGGAACGGGGAAAACGACTCTTGCGCGGATGTTGATGGACGAGTTTCCCTGTATTTCTGAGAGCATTTCTTGTACCACACGTCCGAAACGGATGGGAGAAATTGCTGAAAAAGACTACCACTTCTTGCCGAAAGAAGATTTTGAAAAAAAAATCAAAGAGAAAGAATTTCTTGAATATGCAACCGTATTTGGGCATCACTATGGAACGCTGAAAAGCCATGTGAAAGAAAAACTCCACCAAGGGCAGCACATTCTTCTTGTGATCGACACACAAGGGGCTATGCAACTGAAAAAAGAAAAGTATCCGGCTGTGTTCATTTTCATCCGTCCTCCTTCAATGGGAGAGCTTCGCGCGCGCCTCTTTAACCGAAAAACCGAAAAAGAGGAACACATGGAAGAAAGGCTGACCTGGGCAAAGCACGAAATGGACATGGCAATGGAATACGACTACATCGTCACCAACGATAATTTACACCGTGCATTTGAAATTTTGCGCAGTATTTTTATTTCTGAAGAACATAAAACGAAGAGGTATCATGACAGAAACATTGACTAATGAATCGCTCAAAGGCATTTGCCAAAACTCTTTTGAGCTTGCACACTATGCTATTGCGCTTGGCCGTTATTACATCAAATCTGGAAGAGAAATCCATTTGAGAGACATCATCCGCGATATCAAACGGCATCCAGATCCTAAATACATCGAAGAGCTTCATCACATCGACGAGATCGAGAAAAAAGCCCATGAGCAATACGCATCGAATGAGTGAAAAAATTCTCATCACTTCTGCATTGCCCTACGCGAATGGCCCTCTACATTTTGGTCATATTGCCGGGGCATATCTCCCTGGGGATTGCTATGCTAGATTTCAGCGACTCATAGGCAATGATGTCCATTATGTATGCGGATCCGATGAGTATGGCGTTGCCATCACCATTTACGCTGATCTTGCCAAACGGACGCCCCAAGAGCACGTTGATATTTTTCATGCCATCAATAAAGCCTTTTTCGAAAAACTGAATTTTTCATTCGATCACTATTCGCGCACCACGTGGAAAGGGCATGTGGAAACGGTGCAGAACTATTTCAAGGACCTTCTCGCCAACGGCTACATCGAAGAAAAAGTGACCGATCAACTCTACTCTAAAAAAGACAAACGCTTTTTGGCCGATCGCTACGTCATGGGAACCTGTCCCAAGTGCAGCTTTGATGGGGCGCGTGGAGATGAGTGCCAAAAATGTGGAGCCAGCTATGAAGCAACCGATCTGAAAAAACCCTGCTCTAAAATTTCTGGTGCGCCACTGCTTCTCAAGCCGACCAAGCACTGGTTTTTGCGCTTTGACAAATTCAAAGACAAGCTGACAAAGTGGATCGAAGAAAAAAACTGGAAGGCGAACGTCACCAATTTTGCCAAAGCCTATATCGACGAACTACGTCCCCGCGCTATCACACGCGATTCCGATTGGGGAATCCCCATTCCCTTGGAGGGAACCGAAGGCAAAGTCTTTTACGTCTGGTTCGATGCTCCAATCGGCTACATCTCCGCTTCACGCGAATGGGCCGAAATCAAAGGAGACACAGATGCATGGAAACATTACTGGTGCGATCCCAAAACCAAACTCGTCCATTTTATCGGCAAGGACAATATTCCATTTCACGGAGTCTTTTTTCCAGCGATGACCATGGGACAAGATACTCCCTACAAACTCGTCGATGAACTTCCCGCTAACGAGTTTCTCAATTTAGAAGGACGGCAATTTAGCAAATCAGAAGGATGGACAATAGATCTCGCCCGCTTCTTTCTCAATTTTACAACCGATCAGATCAGGTATTTCCTCGCATCAAATGCGCCCGAAACTCACGATTCCGAATTCACATGGAAAGAGTTTCAAATCCGCTGTAATACAGAACTCCTCGGCAAATATGGCAACCTCGCGAACCGGACTCTCATCTTTGCCAAAAAACACACCGATGGGAAAACTCCTCGCATAGCTCCAAAATCCGAAGATGAAGAATTCCTCAAAAAAATCCAGACTCTTGCCTCATCCATCAAAGACGCCTATTCCACATTCCACTTGCGCAAAGCCTCTCAGCTAATCATGGAACTCGCATCTTGTGGCAACGTCTATTTCGATGGCAAGAAACCGTGGGCCCTTGCTAAAGACCCGAGTACCCATCAAGAAATGCAGACCACGATCGGCTGCTCTCTCGAATGCCTCAAAGCCTTGAGCCTCGTTTCTTCTCCCATTATTCCCACATCAGCGCAAAAACTCTGGGAACTCATTGGTTTTGATACCTCATTAGAAAAGCAAAGTTGGAGTCAAGTCATGGACGAATCGATCAAAGCGGGGACACAGCTTCCCGATCCTGAGCCCCTCTTCAAAAAAGTTGAAGATGAAACCATCGAAAAAGAGGAAGCTCGCTTAAAAGAAAACCTGAAACAGCCAGAAACCACCTACGCGCCCCTTAAAGACGAGATGACCTTTGACAACTTCCAAAAACTCGACCTACGCGTCGGAGAAATCCTTTCTGTGGAAGCGATCCCCAAAAGCAAAAAACTCCTCAAGCTCTCTGTCGATCTCGGTTTTGAAAAAAGACAAATCGTCTCGGGCATCTCTCAGTTCTACGAAGATCCTCAAGTTCTCGTCGGCAAAAAAGTCATCGTCGTCGCCAATCTAAAATCCGCGAACCTCATGGGTGTCGAGAGTCAGGGGATGGTCCTGGCATCTGATATCGAAAGTGGTATTGAAGTGATCCACATAGAATCGGCTAAGCCGGGAGACGTTGTCCGCTAAGGGCCCTAAATTCTCTAATTTGATGCATCAATCCCGTATGGCGCTTTTGCACCTCTTCAGTGTTGACTGCAATGGCGATCGCTTTTTTTGACCCCACTAAGATCACACGCCGTTTTCCTCGCGTAATTCCCGTGTAGAGCAAATTGCGGTAGAGCAACTTGAAATGCGAGGTGTGGATCGGAATGATCACACAAGGGCACTCACTGCCTTGGTACTTGTGAATGGAAACCGCATAGGCAAGGACAATTTCATCGAACTCTCCAAACTCGTAAGGAACGCTCTTTCCTTGAAAATCGACCTGTAAGACCTGACCTGCGAGATCAATCTCCGTGATGAATCCCACATCGCCGTTGAACACCTCTTTTTGGTAGTTGTTACGGATTTGCATCACCTTATCGCCCTTGTGGAAACGGCGACCCATCCGGATCAAAGGCTGGCCGCTGGGATTGAGCACATCCTGCAATATTTGGTTGAGATTTTCCGTTCCGATGACACCCCGCTTCATCGGACAGAGAACCTGAACATTTTTCATCACATCAAACTCGGGAAGATCGCTCTTCAGAAGCCTTATCAAGATCCGTTGAATATCTTCAGGCGTTTCGCCTTCAATGAAGCGAAAATCCCGATCTCCTTGCAAATAGGGGAATTCTCCTTTATTGATCTTGTGAGCATTCGTGACGATCTGCGAGCCCTTCGCTTGGCGAAAAATCTCAGTGAGACGGACGATACCAAGCACACCAGAATCGATCATGTCGCGCAGCACATTTCCAGGTCCCACGCTTGGCAACTGGTCGATATCACCGACAAACACCACCCGCGTCGTGCTGGGAATGGCCTTCAAAAGACTATACATCAAATACGTGTCGATCATGCTCGCCTCATCCACAATGAGCAACTCACAACCCAGTGGATTTTCCCGACCACGTTTAAACCCGCCCTTGGTAAAGTCCATCTCGAGCAAACTGTGGATCGTAAATGCTTTTCGGTGGCAAATTTCACTCATCCGCTTAGCAGCCCTTCCAGTCGGTGCTGCGAGCCAGATCTTTCTTGTCAATTTCTCACAGATCCACAAAATGCCATTCGGGATCGTGCTCTTGCCAGATCCTGTACCGCCTGTCAAAGCCATCAACTATTCATTCACCCTACG
>JAAKFB010000145.1 GCA_011065235.1 Chlamydiota bacterium
TCGATCACTTCCGAGCGCCTGTGCATACAGATATCCACGTCGATATCGGGATAAGAAACCCGTTCTGGATTGATAAAGCGCTCAAAGAAGAGATTGAAACGCAGCGGCTCGATATCGGTGATCCCGGTCAAAAAGCAAATAATGGATCCTGCACCCGATCCGCGCCCAGGGCCGACTGGAATCCCCTGCCCTTTTGCCCATGCAATAAAGTCATAAACGATGAGCAAGTAATCGCCCAGCCCCTTAGAGGTGATCAGGTCCATCTCATAATGCAGGCGCTCGCGCACGACTTGCATCGGCTCTTTATCTGGGTACTTCTCTGCGATTTTCGCAAGAGCGTGCTGATCATACCGCTTTTGAATTCCCTCCTCGCAGAGCTTTTTCAAAAAACCTTCTGCAGCTATCTCCCGCTCTTTAGGCGTAAATTTTGTTCCCTCCAAATGAGGAGGAATGAAAACGGGATAAAATTTTGAGGAAAAATCGAGTGCAAACTCACACTTTTCGGCAACTCTCACTGTCTCGGCAACTGCTTCGGGATAATCGGTAAAAAGCAGAGACATTTCCTCTGGAGATTTGAAATAGAGTTCATGGGTCATCTGCACTTTGCGTTTGGGATTGAGGACCCGCATTTTGGGATTGCCTTGAGCGTCCCTCTCCCAAATTTCAACCGGCTCCCCAGAGGAGACATTCATCAAAATCTCCTGTGCTTGCCAATCATCCCGTTTGAGATAGCGCGAGTCATTCGTCGCCACGGTCAAAATCCCCTTTTCTTTAGAGATTTCGACAAGGCGCCTTAAGACTTTTTCCTGCTTTTCCTGGAAATCGAAAGAGGCCTGCATCAACCACGATTCTCGATCCATCCTATCGGAGCGCATCTGCTCTTCGCTCATCCGATGGCGGGTGAGCTCCAAATAAAAATCCTCTCCAAAGAGCTCTTGAAAAAATGCAAGCTCGCTTTGCAGCTCTTCTTCTTCCTCGCTCATGATCAATTCGGCGATTTTGCCTCGCATCGGCCCCGACAAGCAGATCAATCCTTCTGCGTGCTCTTTTAAAAGGTCTTTGTCTATGCGAGGCGTGTAGTAAAAACCTTCCAAGTAGGCCTGCGAACTGAGCTTGCAGAGATTGCGATACCCTTTTGCGTCTTTTACAAGCAAAACAATCGGATAGCCCGCCTTTTGCCCTCCGATCCGTTTTTTTTCATGTCTCGAAATCGGAGCGACGTAAAGCTCACATCCAATGATCGGCTTAACTGAGACCGCCTGGCATGCTTTAAAGAAATCGACTGCTCCGTGCAAGTTACCCTGATCTGTCAAGGCAAGAGCAGGCAGGCCAAGCTCAGCAGCACGCTCAGCGAGCTTTTTGACAGAAGCTGTCGAATCTAAGATGGAAAATTGCGAATGGACATGTAAGGGGACCCAGGACATGGTCAAAAGACTAGCAGAAAATCAAGAATCAGACAACGCTTTCAGTTTCGATACATTCTCATCATCAAGTGGGATGTAGCTTAGTCCACTAGAGATCATTTGTTCTATCATCTCATTAAACTTGGTATAAGATTCATATCTACCGAGCTTTCTTAGGCAACAATTAATATCTAAGCCTGAGCTATCTATACTAAGATAGCCTCTCTTAGTCCAATCTTCTATTACAGCATGGCTCTTCCCCTTCCCAGCTGCTACTATCAGCATTTTAAGAAAACTCTCCATTCCCAAGCGACATGGAAACCACTATTTCTTGGGAAAGGTGAGCAGCCATTGACTTTTTGAGACTTGTATATCATAATTTTCGCTTAAAAACTTTTTTAATCGACACAAGGCCTTCCGGTTGAACTTATATGAACAATCTCAGGAGAAATAGGTGGTTCTTCACCTATATCGAGCCCGTGCTTGTTTTCCCACTCCTTCTTCCCAAATTGTTTAGGATGGCTCCATTTAAAAGCATCTTGTTTTAGCTGATTTATTTCTGCTTTCATTTTCGTTCGATTTAATTGTTCTACCTGCTTTAACTGCTTTATTTCTGCTTTCATTTTCGTTCGATTTAATTGTTCTACCTGCTTTAACTGCTTTATTTTTTCTTTCATTTTCGCTTGTTTTAATTCCAATTGCAAAAAACGTGCTTCAATATTTATTGAATCTTTTACAAGAACCATTTTACAAAGGGCAATCCGCTCTTTTATGGGCATCAAAAGCTCCTGCGCTCCTTGCATCAGAATTCTGACAGGATCTTTTTCCAAAGCGGCTAGCATTTTCCAAGTTTCTGGATTCCCTGGAAATAGCTCTATTGATCTTCGACAGAAGGGCGCCGCTTTGAGCGTGTCTTTATGATAGAGGGCATGTTGTGTTAGTTCTAAGAAATGAGTCGCCGCTTCTTGTATTTGTCCGTTTTTTACTAAAAGCTCGGCGAGCTTTTCCTTAATTTCTACATCTTCAACAAGCTGAAGTGATTTTCTTAAGGAGCCAATAGCTTTGTCATGTTCATTTTCCTTAAGCTGTAGGTCTGATAAAACAACGTAACTATGAGAGGCACGTCCTTTTTGTCCCATTTTCTCAAACAACTGAGGCAAATGCGCATAATCTTCACTTTTTGAGGTATACTCTAGTGCCATTTTGTAAAGTTTTTCGGCTTCCGGATACTGTTCTTTTTTTTCGACTTCTTTAGCTGCATTTAATAAGGGGTTTGCAAGGTTGTCATTTTGGACAGGTCCTGGAGAACGAAGGATCGCTTCTTCATCTGGTTTATCTTGTTTGGTTCCCTCTCCGAAGGATTCTATAACATCTTTTAGTGCTCGATTAGGAGCAAGATCTTCTAGGCTCAGAGGTTGACGGTTCAAAGGACAGGTATTGTTCTTTGAAATCCACTCTTCGATTGCCGCGCACTCAAAGGTATGCCCATGCTTGTCAATGACCGGGTCTCGCATCACTTCAAAGGTGATCGAACAGATTAAGGATAGGGGGGACTCGTTTATATTGCTTGGAATTGGATTTATACTCATGATCGACTCCATTTGTTCACTTGCGCAAGGAGTATAGTGTAATTTTAATTACAGTCAAGAAATGCAAATCTAATGAGAAAAAAATCTCTATTCAGAGGGTTTGATTTCGATAGAATCGTCATCCAATTCTTCGATCTCTTCGGTGTCTTCGGTGTCTTTGTGCGTGCCGCCCACTTTCCAAAGAGGAAGAAGGAAGAGAACAGAAAGGGCCCCACATAGTCCAATCACTGCAAAAAAGCCCTGCCATCCAAAATCTTGACAGACTTTTCCGAGCGGATATCCCGCCGATGCAGCACCAATGTAAGCGACAAGACCGACGAACCCCGTAGCAGAGCCCGCAGCCTTTTTCCCGGCAAGCTCCGCTGCGACCATTCCAATCAACATTTGCGGGCCAAAGATTAAGAATCCGATGACAAACATGAGCGCCGAGTCGAAGATAGGGACACCTGCAGGCGACATCCAAAAAGCCCCCAGTGCCACAATGACGCCGATGCTGAATATAATATTGATCGGCCCACGCCGTCCTCTAAAAATCTTATCCGATGCCCATCCGGCAGTCAAACTCCCAAAAATCCCTCCAATTTCAAACCAAAAGACACAGGCTCCTGCGGTAAGAAGAGAATATCCCTTGGTTTCGACGAGGTAAAGAGCGCTCCAATCGTTAATGGCAATGCGGATCACGTAAACGAAAAAATAGGAAATAGCTAAAATCCAAATAAATTTATTTTTTAATACGTGATTAAAGAGGATTTGCTTGGTTGTTAGATTGGTTTCTGCTTCTAATTTTTGATCGGGATGATCATTCTTAAATTTTTCAATGGGCGGCAAGCCGAGAGAGCTAGGAGTATCACGGAGTCGATTGATCACAAATAGACCTGCGAAAATACAAAGAACTCCCGGAATATACATGGCAATCCGCCAGCCATATACTTGTGCGCAAATGCCTGCAATGAGAGGAATCAGCGCCCCTCCCACGCTGTGAGACGTGTTCCAAAATCCCCACCAGGTCCCCCTTTCCTTTTGGGAATACCAGTGTGTGAGAAGACGGGCACACGGGGGCCACCCGAACCCTTGGAAATACCCGTTTAACCCCCAAAAAATCGCGAAAAATAAAATTGATGAGGACATTCCAAAGAAGATATTGAGAAAACCTGTCAAAATAAGGCCTATCCCCATGAAATAACGGGGATTAGAGCGGTCGGAGAGAACCCCACTTAAAAATTTACTTGCCCCATAGCTAATAGAGAGAATACTGGCCAATATCCCGAGTTCTCCTTTGGAAAACCCCAGATCTTCTATTAGCGATGGCATCGCAAAGGTAAAGCTTTTACGGGAAAAGTAATAGAAAATGTACCCGGTGTACATTCCATAGAAAGTACGCCAACGCCAGTATTTGTATCGGTCCTTGACGACAGCCTGATCTTGGATCTCCTCCTTGGAGGGAGCTGGCCTCAAGAATGAGAGAAATTTCATACAATTCGCTCCAATGCAGATGGTCTATCGTACCTGATAATTTGCTGTAAGTCAATCAAATTGATACTTGATAAATCAATCAAAAATTGACAGTATACAATCAAACATTGAAAGGGATAAAAAAATGAGTGATCGACGAGTAGAAAGAACAGAAAGGCACCGAGATGAAGGGGTTTATTCTGCGCGTGTTCAAGAAGATAAAAAAGAACAGCAAAAATTCACACATCTTCCAGAAAATGACAAAAAAATTCTTCTTGCGACATTTTTTTCTTATTTAAAAAAAATGTTTGATACGTTTTCCCCTTCAAAAAAATTTGCAGGAAAGATTGTCGATCAACAAAGCATTGTTGAGAACTTACAAAAGTTAAAAAATTTATTAGAAAAACTCGGGAAGAAAAATTTGAGCGCCTCTTCGGATTTTGCCATCC
>JAAKFB010000146.1 GCA_011065235.1 Chlamydiota bacterium
CTCCCACACCCATTACCACACCAGCCCTTCCAAAAACCCGCACAGAAGAGGGAACAGTCACGCGAAGACGGATGAGTGGCCTTCGCAAAATCATTGCAGAGAGGCTTGTCGCAGCAAAAAATCAAACCGCGATGCTGACCACCTTCAACGAAGTGGACATGTCGAACATCATGCAAATCCGCGCGCGTGAGCAAGAGGGTTTTGTCAAACGCAACGGCGTCAAACTTGGCTTCATGTCCTTTTTCATTAAAGCTGCTGTCGCCGCACTCAAAGAGTTTCCCGATGTGAATTCCTTCATCGATGGCGATGAGATCGCCACCTTCCAGACCTATGACGTCTGCATCGCTGTTTCGACCGAAAAGGGACTCATGGTTCCCGTGATCCACGGATGCGATGAAAAGAGCTTTGGACAGATCGAACAAGATATCGCCGAATTTGCAAAAAAAGCCCGTGCAGGCCGCATTTCGATCGACGACATGCGCGGTGGAAGCTTTACGATCACCAACGGAGGAGTTTTTGGCTCGATGCTCTCCACGCCGATTCTCAACCCTCCACAAAGCGCGATTCTCGGCATGCACACCATCGTCAAACGCCCCATCGTCATAGGTGACAAAATTGAGATCCGTCCCATCATGTATCTTGCGCTCAGCTATGACCACCGGATCGTCGATGGACGCGAAGCGATCCAGTTTCTCGTTCACATGAAAAACAGTTTGGAAGAACCGACGCGGATGTTAATCGATCTCTAGGGGCAGTTATGGCAGAAAAATACGACGTCATCGTGATTGGAAGTGGGCCAGGTGGCTACGTCGCAGCGATCCGCTGTGCGCAGCTCGGTATGAAAACCGCCTGCATCGAAAAAGGCCCCCTCGGTGGCACCTGCCTCAACATCGGCTGCATCCCCTCCAAAGCGCTTCTCCACTCCTCAGAACTCTACTACAAACTCAGCCACCACATGCCCCAGCACGGGATTAACGTCGAAAAAGCCTCCTTCGACTTCGACAAAATGATGAGTCGCAAATCCTCCGTCGTCACAAGTTTCAATCAAGGCATTGCAGCTCTCTTCAAGAAAAACAAAATCACCCACATCCAGGGGACCGGTCAGCTCAAAAGCCCCACTACTGTTACCGCAGATGGCCAAGAGCTTGAATCTACTCACATCATCCTCGCAACCGGCTCCGAGCCGATCAGCCTTCCCTTCCTACCCATTGATGAAAAGCGCATTGTCACCTCGACTGGCGCCCTTTCCCTGGAACAAGTGCCCCGCAAGATGCTCGTTATCGGCGCCGGCGTGATCGGTGTCGAACTCGGTTCGGTCTACCAACGCCTCGGCTCCGAGGTGACTTTCGTCGAGTTCCTTCCTAAAATCTGCCCCACCATGGATGAGACGATCTCGAAAGCCTTTCAACAGATCCTCGAAAAACAAGGAATGACCTTCCACCTCTCCTCCAAAGTGATGAGTGCTGAAGGAACGACTCTTACTTTTGAGAAAGAAGGTAGCACCACCACTCTAGAAGCCGACGTCATCCTCTGCAGCATCGGCAGACGCCCTTACACTCAAGACCTCGGCCTTGAAAATGTGGGCATTACCCCTACCGACAAAGGCTTCATCCCGATCAACGCTAGATTCCAGACCACCGTCCCCAACATCTATGCCATTGGCGACATCGTCGATGGGCCCATGCTCGCGCACAAAGCCTCCGAAGAGGGAGTTGCCATTGCAGAAGTGATTGCCGGGCAAAACCCCACAATCGAGTACCTCGCCATTCCCAACGTGGTCTACACCGACCCCGAAGTGGCAGCCGTTGGGCTGACCGAGGCAGAGGCAAAAGCTTTGGGGCTCACCGTGAAAACGGGCACATTTCCGTTCAAAACGAACTCACGTGCCAAATGTACAGGGGAAGAGGAGGGGATGGTGAAAATCGTCTCCGATGCCAAGACAGACATCATCGTTGGGGTTCATATTGTGGGAGCTCATGCATCAGAGATCATTGCAGAGGCCGTCCTGGTGGTCGAGAAAAAGGTGACAGCACTCGAGCTTGCGAATACAGCACATGCGCATCCGACGCTCTCGGAGGCGGTCAAGGAAGCCGCGCTGGCCGTCCATGGCCGCCCCATCCATCGCTAATCACAGAGAAAAATAATAAATAATATCAAAGAAAAAGAAAAATGTTGCAATGCGGCGCTTCGCGTCTTGAGCTACTATCGCTTTGCCAAATCGGATCCTACACGAGTGCGCCCCGTGTGAAACACTGTGGCGCTTCGCACGGCCCGATTTTGCTGTGCGCTAGCAGCCATCGACTGCAACTGCCGTTGCAGACCACTCATAAAAAAACTAATAGGATTGGGACTTGCCGCAGCCGCAAGAGCCCTTCGCGTTGGGATTGGTAATTTTGAAACCGGCGTTATTGAGCCCCTCGACATAGTCGATCTCACAGCCCAAAAGGCGCGGAGCAGCCCCTTTGGTGACGTGGATATCGATCCCTTCAGAGGAGAAAACTTGATCATCCTCCTTGGGCTCCTTTGAAAAGTCGAGAACATACTCAAATCCACTGCAGCCCGCCGCCTTGTCTCCAAAACGCAAGCTCCAGTTTTCTTTACCTTCGCCCTTGAGGATCTGCTTGAATTTGTCTGCCGCTCGCTTTGTCAGATTAATCGAGCTCGCATCGACTTTTTGCTCCAAAATGGCATTCAAACTCGCGACGAGCTTATCGATCTGCTCATCAGAATACCCATGACCGAGCATTCCTGCCTCCAGAGTCTCCCAAGTTGCCGCCTGGCACCCCACACAGTGGAGGCCTGTATTCGTCAGCTCCTGGGCCAGTTTTTGGGCTTTTTGAGGAAATTTTGAGAAAATGTCCTCGATGGTCATTTCACGTGAAATATTATCTTGCTCAGTCATAGTACCTTACCTCTAAAATTTGATTTTAACCAAGCCGCCCTTGATTTTGCATTGGCAGGCAAGCCGTTCATTATCAAGATCTCCCAAGAAATCTTCCTCTTCTTGGTTGAACTCGGAGAGATTTTCCATCCCTTCGGTGATCTCGATGACACAGGTTCCACAGATCCCTTCCGTGCAGGCAAAGGGGACCCCCGCCTCCTCGCAGATCTCGGCAATAGGAGCACCATTCGCGAGCTCGTGCACCTCTTCTGTATCCTCGAAAACCAGTTTCGCCATGTCTCAAAGGGTAACCAAAAAGGGGGCTAAAATTCAAGAAAAAATCCCTTTCCTTTACCCCTAATTATAAAGGTTTTACAACAACTAGTAATAAAATAATTTAATCAGCTTGTAGTAAATTCTTTATTAAGGTATAATTAAGTTTATATAAAAAAAAGAGCGGGTTTATTTAGTCCGCAGAAATAGATAATATTTTGGAGATAATAATCATGGAGAATAAAGGACAATTACAGCGGAGAGTGGCATGGCTCGAGAGTCGTCTCGATCAAGTGGAATCGGAATTGAATCATCTCAATAAACTTCTGCTTGATTGTGGATTCCCAGAAGGGGTCAGGACTCTCCAAGAAACTATCGAAGAGCTTCTCGAAGAGGCAAAACATATGCCTCCGGAAGACTATCCATTTTCAAACTAAAAAAAAAGCATGAGGGGAAACCCCTCATGCTTATTTTTTTCGATTCTAAACCGATCAATTAACCAAACAATCTGAAAGTAAATGCATTACGTGGAGCAGCTTTTTCTTTTAAGAAGGCTTCAGCTTCTGTCAATGAAAGCTTTTGCTCTCGCGCTGTCTGTGTAATTAATGCACTTTCGTCAAGTGACTTCTGAGTCGCTTGAGCCCCAGCTGAAAGGTTTAAACTTGAAAGTGTTAATACGTCATTATTTTCTTTTATGTCCTTGATTTCTTGTGTTAGAGTCACGATTGTTTGTTCATGCTTATTATGTGCCCGTATAAGCTTTTCAATTATATCATGTTCTCTTTGCTTTGCTTTATAAGCAAAGATAACTGGAGAAGCAAGTGCTAGAACAACAGCAGTTACAGCAGCTGCAGTAATAGCTGCAGGAGCAAGAAGATA
Organism: Chlamydiota bacterium; assembly: GCA_011065235.1. Lineage (GTDB taxonomy): Bacteria > Chlamydiota > Chlamydiia > Chlamydiales > Rhabdochlamydiaceae > Sacchariniichlamydia. Next base: position 4,034 of record JAAKFB010000146.1, read on the forward strand.
AGGAACAAGATGTCCAAGCTGAGTTAAGCCAAGAACTAGTGCACGGATTTGAAATCCAATTACAAGAGCACATGAGTTTTGGTACAACTTACCAGCAACTCCGAGAACGCTAAAAGGTAGTAAAACAAAACGCGTAAGTGCATGCGCCTTTTGACCTACTTTTGTTGCGAAATCATCACCGTTTCTAGCAACTTTTTCGTGGAAACTGATCAACTTGTTTGTAGCAGTTTTAAGATTTTCTGCGATTTTAGAATCAGTTCCTTTGATTTCTATACGCTTGATACCTTTTTGCAAGATAGCAATATTTGTTCCAAGAACTTCTACTGCACCATTTTCAAGTCTTTTATTAAGCTTATTAGCTTTTTTAAGAAGAGGAGAACTAACTCTTTCTTCAAATTGGTTTCTAACGGCGTCTTGACATTCAATATCAGTGGCAGTTTGGGTAACTTGTTTTAAGAAATCACCAGTTGTGTTTAATGCAGGTTTAATGTTTTCACTAGCTGTTTTTAAGCCAGTTTTAATTGTTTCACCAGCTGTAGCTAAGCCAGCTTTAATATTTTGACCAGCTTTAGTGGCAGCTTCTTTAGTAGCATCAATTGCTGTTTCTGCGCCAAGCCTTGCAATGGTTGTGTACGTTAAATGTGGTACAGTCATGTTTTCCTCCAAATAATTATTTTGTTTATTATTGTTTAGTTATTATCTAAGCAGCTTTTTGCTGTGTTAGTGATACTATAGTATAATATTAATCGATATTAAGTCAACCTTTTACTTTCTAAATCTTTACTCTTTCTTTATTTATGGTTAAATTAAAATTGTAATTGTGTTGTTTTGTATGTATTAAAAATTTTAATC
>JAAKFB010000147.1 GCA_011065235.1 Chlamydiota bacterium
CTCGAGCGGCTGATGATGCGCATTGAGACTGGTTTTGCAAGTCCACGGGATTTGACAGCTCTGCGTATTTCATTGGAACAGGTGCCCCAAATCGCACCACTTGTTGAAGAGGAATTCCCCGATGTCTCTGCGGTTATAAGCAAAATTGCGAGCGCTCTTGTCGATCAGCCTCCGATACGGCTTTCCGATGGTGGGCTGTTCAAACAGGGGTATGATCACGAACTCGACCAGTTGATGACGATCAAGAGCGATAGCAAGATGTGGATCGCCGCTTACCAAACGCGTTTGCGCGAGAGTTTTGGGATCAAGACGCTCAAGGTTGGATATACGCGGGCGTTTGGCTACTACATCGAGGTGAGCAAAGGACAAAGCGATCGAGTTCCTCCACAATTTCAGCGCAGACAGACGCTTGTCAACGCCGAGCGGTTCATCACTGATGAGTTGAAAGAATTTGAGTACAAAATTTTGTCGGCCGATGAAAAAATTAGAGGCATTGAAGCGCGCTTATTTTTGGAGCTGCGCAAAGAGGTGGCCACACATGCGCCTGTCGTGCGCCAGATTGCCAAAAAACTGGCCCACATCGACTGTTTTGGAGCACTTGCAAAACTCGCTTTGGAACGGGAATATGTCCGACCAGAGGTAGAGGAGGGCGGTGTTTTTGAAGTGGAAGGCTCGCGTCATCCAGTCATCGAAGCTGCGCAAGAAAATGGGTTCATTCCCAATGATATTCACTTTGAAGGGCAACTCGCGATCATCACGGGTCCCAACATGGCGGGGAAATCGACTTACATCCGCCAAGCGGCGCTCATTGCAATTTTGGCGCAGATGGGCTCTTTCGTTCCGGCAGGACGAGCCCGTTTGGGAGTGATTGACAAGGTGTTTAGCCGCATTGGGGCAAGCGATGATCTCGCACGCGGACAATCGACTTTCATGGTCGAAATGACCGAGACGGCCAACATTTTGAACAATGCGACGGAGCGGTCCCTGGTCATTCTAGATGAGATCGGGCGGGGCACGAGCACGTATGATGGGATTTCGATTGCGTGGGCCGTTGCCGAGTATTTGCTCACTTGCCCGGGCAAACAGGCCAAAACGCTTTTTGCTACCCACTATTTTGAGATGACCGAACTTGCAGAAAAATATCCCGCTGCTTTCAATCTCAATGTTGCGGTCGAAGAAAATCCCGATGGCATTGTCTTTTTGCGGCAAATAAAGCCGGGATGTGCTGACAAGAGCTATGGGATCCACGTTGCCCGCCTAGCTGGGCTTCCCCATGTATGTTTGAAGCAAGCGGAAAAAAAACTGCACGAGTTGGAAAAAGGGGGACCCAAGATGAAAAAAAATACACATCAACTTAATCTGTTTTAAATGTGGCCTACGATCCCAATTTATTAAATCGTTTTCCCTTAGAGCCCGGCGTCTATTTGATGAAAAATCAAAAGGGCGAAGTGATCTATGTCGGGAAAGCCAAAGCGCTCAAAAAGCGGGTAAAACAGTATTTCGCAGCGGGACGCGACACGCGTGCGATGATCCCCTACCTGCTCCGTGAAATCTACCATATTGAAACGATTGTGGTTGAAAACGAGAAAGAGGCCCTTCTCGTTGAAAATACCCTCATCAAAAAGCACAAACCAAAATACAACGCGACACTCAAAGACGACAAAACTTTCATCAGCTTGATGATCAATCACCATCACAAGTGGCCCCGCCTGCAGCTCATCCGCTACAAAGGCAAACCCAAACTCAAGGGGCTCTATTTTGGCCCCTACACAAGCGCCTTTGCCGCACGTCAAACTTACGAGCTGCTCACCAAACTCTTTCCGCTTAGACAATGTTCGGATGACGAGATCAAGCGGCGCACTCGCCCTTGTTTGCTCTATGGAATCAAGCGATGCATCGCTCCGTGTGTGGATTTGTGTTCTAAGCAAGAATACGACACTTTTGTCGAGGGAACCATCGCTTTTTTGAAAGGCAAAGACCGTGAAATCGTAACCAAGCTCCGCGATGAGATGGAAGAGGCTTCCCAAAATCTCGAATTTGAAAAAGCCGCAGCCCTGCTGAATACAATTCAGCAGATCGAGCACGTGACCAAAACGCGACAATTGGTGGAAAAAGCAGGAGCTAAAGACAGCGATAGTATCGGACTTTTCCGCCAAAGCGATGAGGTGATCTTGATGCAGCTCTTTGTGCGCGAAGGGAAACTCATCGGCTCCGAGCACTACACATTCACTCATTCGCTTGAAGACGATCATGAACTGATCTCTTCGTTTCTCTTGCAGTACTACCGCCAGAAAAAAGACCTCCCTCAAATGATTCTCCTTCCCCTCTCACTGAAAAATAAAGATGCTCTAGAAGAGATTTTGAAAATCCCCCTTCTCACCCCGCAAAAAGGGAACAAAAAGGGACTCGTCCGTCTTGCACAGAAAAATGCAAAAGCAACGTTTGCGCAAGAGCGCGATGAGTCTGAAATGCGAGAGAGGATGCTTCTCGATCTTCAAGACACATTGCATTTGAATCGCTTTCCTAAACGCATTGAGTGTTTTGACACATCGAGCATATCGGGGACCGATCTCGTCGCTTCGATGGTCGCTTTCACCGATGGACAATACGACAAAAAGCGGACCCGCTATTACAAAATCAAAGGGATCGATAAAAGTGACGACTACGCCGCTTTGCACCAAGTGCTCTCCAGGCGTCTAATACGGGCCAAAGACGAAGACGACCTGCCCGACCTTGTCCTCATTGATGGGGGCAAGGGACAGCTCACCATCGGCCGCCAGGTATTTCAAGAGCTCGATATTGCCAATGTCGATCTCGCCGTGATCACCAAAGAAGAAGCCAAGCACACCAAGGGGATGACTCAAGAAAGAGTTTTCATCCCCGATCAAAAAGAAGCGATCACGCTCAGTATCCGCTCTCCTCTGCTCTTTCTTTTGCAACAGATCCGAGACGCTGCACACGAACGTGCGATCGGCTTTCATCGCAAACGGCGTAAAAAGAGAGTCCTTTCCAGCGTTTTAGAAAGCATTCCGGGGATAGGTCCCATCAAGCAAAAACGGCTGCTACGCACGTTTGGAAGTTTTAAAAGGATTCAAGCAGCAACAGATGAAGAACTACTCGATACAGACGGCATCACACGGAAAGATATTGAAGCATTGCGACAATTCATCGCTGAGTGAGGGTCAAAAAAAACTTTCGTTCATAACCGAATTGTTCGGATAAATGTTTGGATAGGCGTTTTTCAATCTCTTCGAGATCCACATCGGAGTCTTTTGTGATCACTTCGATTTTTTGCTTGGCGACATAGATATCTGTTGGGAGGTCTTCTTCAGGGAATTCTTCCTTCCAAAATTCCTTTACAGTCTTCTTCACGACCGCCTCATCGATGGAGAAAGGCTTGCCCATTTGGATGCGCAAATAGCGCCCTTTTTGCATCATATAGAAACAAACCGTCAAAAGTGCTGCAATCCCGCTGAGCAAACACCCCAAAAAGAAAAAGTTTCCGTTGGACTTAGAAATCCATTCTGAGAGTTGAAGGCGGACATCTGGCGAAAAATGGAGGCCAAAAAAAACAGCTCCCCCACCAAAGAGAGCTGTGATGATTAAAAATTGCACAGCTGAGAACAATAGGTTCCCATTTCTCATTCAAAATCTTCCGAGTATTCTGCGACTTCTTTGACTTCCTCTATCTCTTCTTTTTCTTGCCCTTCTTGCTTGGGAAGGACGAGGTTTCTGAAGACCACGTGGACACAACTGACATGCAAGCCAGTCAAGAGGCTCACCTCTTTAGCAATCGCATTTTGAATTTCTTCGGCTTTTTCAGGAAGCGAGATACCGTAGTCGATGTTGACTTCAAGTTTGAGCTTTACAGAGCGATTTTTTTGATCTTGCTCCACAGCGATTCCCTTCATCCGATCGGGACCATCGCGCCCCAAGAAACTATCAATCAAGTTTCCCTCGATCATGGACACCCCTTCGATCGTCGAAAGTGTTTGCAAAGCAATTGTTTGAAACACCCGAGTCTCGATGTCACGCACAAAAAGCGTGTCGGGAAGCTGGATTTCTTTTGTATCAAATTTTGCATTCATCTGGTCACCTCAAAAAATGACTTATCACTAGAGTCTATTATAGCGAATTTTCCTTGATTTGAACAGCATTTTTTCAGAAAATAGGTCTATGCTCAGTATGCTCAACCCTCTTACGGCTATCGGATCGATCGCCTGCGGCGCAACCGCAGCTTATCTCGCCCATCGGCGTGGCAAAAATCCCTATCTCTGGTTCATTCTAGGGGCTTTTTTCGGTATTTTAGGGGTTGCCATGCTATTTTTCACCTCTCCTCGCAAAGGAGCACAACCTAAGCGCCAAAAGGTCGATCCCAACACGATTGACATCACTCCTAAAATCGACCCCATTCATAAAGAAAAATTTTGGTATTACCTCGACCCACAAAACCAACAAAAAGGGCCGATGAGCTTTGATGGGCTATTCCGCACCTTCCGCGAAGGATCCATTTCAAAAAATACCTTTGTCTGGAATGAAAATCTCGACAGCTGGCAGCCTCTCGGCGACTTCATTTAACCTGTGACCTCGTTTTTTCCTCTATGCTACCTGCGGAACTCATCTACTGCGCTTCTCTCATCGCCAAGGTGTAAACACCTTGCCTTCCTCGAGAAACTTGTATCTGAGTCCCTCGCTTACGCCTAGATGAAAAAAAGGTAGCAGTCACAGGTTTAATTTTTTTATTGTCTTAAATAATTTCTCCGTCATAAACTCGTGGGCGTTTTTAACCTACAGGAGGTCTTTATGGCAACACCAATTCC
>JAAKFB010000148.1 GCA_011065235.1 Chlamydiota bacterium
TTTATTTTTGAACGCATGGACTTTAGCGAAATTGAAGCACGATTGGGATATGCCTTTTCTGAAAAAGAGCATTTGGCGCTCGCCTTCATTCACCGCTCATACTTCAATGAAAACCGAGAGAGCACTGCAGGCCATAATGAGCGGCTCGAGTTTTTAGGCGATTCGGTCCTCGGACTCATCATTTCGGGGTATCTCTATTGCCATCTGCCTTCCCAATCGGAAGGACACCTCTCGCATCTACGAGCACATCTTGTGGGTGCCGAATCGTGTGTCCAGTACATGCATCAATTAGAATTGGAAGCACATCTAATGCTTGGAAAAGGCGAATCGGTCAATGTGGGACGGGGGCGCGAGCGGATTTTAGCAGATCTTTTTGAAGCGATCATCGGCGCAATTTATATCGATGGGGGGCTCAAGGCTGCGGAGCAGTTTTTCTTGAGTCATTTTTCCGGCCATCTCGATCAAGCGTTGGAAAAACCCCTTCGCAATTGGAAAGCCGAGCTCCAAGACTATTCTCAGAAAAAGTTTCAAAGACCCCCAGATTATCGCGTCCTCGAGGAAATAGGCCCTCCACATAATAAAACTTTTGTTATCGCCGTTTCCTTTGAAGAGGATGAAGTGGGGCAAGGCGAAGGGCCGTCGAAAAAGCAAGCTGAGCAGGAAGCGGCAGAAGATGCCCTGAGGCGGATTGAAAAAGAGGAAAAAAATGGCAAAGACTAAAACCCTTTGGAGTTGCAATGAATGCGGCCACATCCAATCGAAATGGACAGGGAGTTGTTCGACATGTCAAAAGTGGAACACATTTGTGGAAGAAGTGGAAATTTCCGACAAGGGAAAGCGCTTTGAAGCCGCATCTGAAAAAGCGGCTCTGCCGATACGGATCTCCGATGTGAAAGACATTGAATTCAAACGGCTCAAAACAGGGTTTGGTGAATTTGATCGGTTGATGGGCGGGGGCATTGTCGCAGGATCGCTTACTTTGGTGGGAGGAAGTCCCGGAATTGGAAAATCGACTCTCATGATGCAAGTCTCTCACAAACTCGCCATGCAAGGACTGACCGTTCTCTACATCTGTGGGGAAGAATCGGTAGAGCAGACGTCACTGCGTGCAAAGAGACTCGACATCAGCTCAGATCAACTCTACTTGCTTTCCGAGACCAACTTCACCCACATCAAGCACCACATCGATCAACTGCAACCCGATGTCCTAATCGTTGATTCGATACAGATCCTCTATAAACAAGAACTCCCTTCTGCGCCTGGAAGTGTGACTCAAGTACGCGAACTTGCCACCGAATTCATGCATATTTCCAAAGGGATGGGGATTTCCACTTTTCTAATTGGACATGTAACCAAGTCAGGGGAAATTGCAGGGCCTCGTGTTCTCGAGCATATTGTGGATACCGTCCTCGATTTTGATGGGGATCAGCAGCATGGCTATCGGATGCTGCGCGGCATCAAAAACCGCTTTGGCCCCACTGATGACATCGCCATTTTTCAGATGAGTGGAGAGGGACTTACTGAAGTGAGCAATCCCTCTTTGATATTCCTCGAAGAGAGGGCGAAAAAAACACCTGGCTCTGCCATCATCCCGACAATTGAAGGTTCGCGTGCCTTTTTGGTCGAAATTCAAGCCCTTGTGGCCCCGTCGCCCTTTTCCAATTCGACACGCAAATCGACCGGCCTCAATCCCAATCGGCTCACTTTGCTTCTGGCAGTTTTGGAAAAACGGATGGGATTTCAGCTGCACAACAAAGATGTGTTCGTCTCGGTAGCTGGTGGGCTCAAGATCACAGAGCCCGCGATCGATCTCGGTGTCATCTTGGCGATTAGCTCGTCTTTTAGCAATCGCACCCTCGATCCCAAAATAGCCGTGCTCGGAGAAATTGGGCTAGCGGGAGAAGTGCGGAGTATCCCCCGTATTGAAAGCCGGATCAAAGAAGCGATCAACATGGGATTCACCGCGTGTATCCTCCCCAAGCGCAATCTCAAAGGCCTATCGAAAAAACTCACTGAAAAGATTCAACTTCACGGCATAGAATATGTCGAACAAGCCATCAACTATTTGCAGAAAGAGTAAAATTCTGTACTATTGACAGCCTAACATTAACCTCCAAGGAGAATTACCATGACAGATTTTACCCCACATGAACAACCTGAGCTCCCTTATGATTTCAATGCCCTTGAGCCGGTCATCTCGGGGGAAATCATGGAAATTCACTATACCAAGCACCACAAGGCCTATGTCACAAATCTAAATACCGCCCTGGAAAAATATTTTGAAGCCAATCAACGGTGGGATCTTGAAGCGATGATCGCCCTTCAGAGATCGATCAATTTCAATGGCGGAGGACACGTCAACCACTCCATCTTTTGGACCAATTTAGCTCCTGAGGGCGAAGGCGGAGGTGGCGAACCCACTGGAGAGCTCGGTGTGGCTATTAATAAAAAATTTGGCTCTTTTGAAAAATTCATGGAAAAATTCAATGCCAAAACAACGGCTATTCAAGGCTCTGGCTGGGGATGGCTCGGTTTCTGTCCTGAGGAGAAAACCGTTAAAATTATAACTTGTCAAAATCAGGACCCTCTGAGTACGAAGGGAATGATCCCTCTTCTTGGCGTGGACGTCTGGGAACATGCCTATTACCTTCAATATAAGAATGTTCGCCCAGAATATTTAAAAAATATTTGGAGAGTTGTAAACTGGGGCAACGTTGCAGAAAGATATGAAAAGGCTATGGGTAAAGTCTAATTTTTAATGCCTTGTTTTTTTTCATTCTTTTGATGCATAATCGTGTTAAACAAAATCGATAGGTTTATATGGGTTTATTTTCCTCAAAACCAAAAATTAAAGTCCAAACCACCAAGAAAGATGGGTTTAGTGGCTGGTTGAAATGCACGCATTGCTCGGAGTTGATCCATGGGAACGAACTCGAGCAAAACCTTCATTGCTGTCCCAAGTGTAATTACCACTACCGACTCTCTGCTCCGCAGAGAGTCGAGCTTCTTGCTGACAAAGAGACGTTTAAAGAATTATTTACAGAATACAAGCCGGTAGATCCTTTGAAATTCGTCGATTCGAAGCCCTATAAACAGCGGTTGATAGAATCTCAAAAAAAGACCGGACGACACGACGCGGTGGTCGTGGGAACCTGTGAACTTTACAAACGCCCAGTTGCTCTGGGTGTTTTAGATTTTGGGTTCATGGGTGGATCGATGGGCTCTGTGGTTGGGGAGAAACTGTGCCTTCTCATAGAACTAGCCTGCAAAGAACACCTCCCTTTGATCTTCGTTTCTGCATCAGGGGGAGCCCGGATGCAAGAAGGAATTCTTTCGCTGATGCAAATGGCGAAAACCTCTGCAGCCCTTGCCAAATATGAGGATACAGGCCTTCCTTATATCTCTGTTTTGACGAATCCGACAACGGGAGGCGTCACGGCATCTTATGCGACACTTGGAGATATCATCATTGCAGAACCCGATGCATTGATTGGATTTGCGGGGCCTCGCGTTGTGGAACAGACCACGCGAGAAAAGCTCCCTCCTGGCGCACAAAAATCGGAATTTTTGCTCGAAAAGGGAATGATTGATTGCATTGTTAATAGGCATCAATTAAAAGATAAGTTGTCGCTCATTTTGGAGTACTTGACAAACACAGTGCATGCAAAGGAAGACCCTCTTCAGCAAGAGTTACAGGAAATGCTCGAAGAAGTTTCTTCCGTGCGCTAGGACGCTTGATGGAAAAAAAGACAGTACGTCTTCTCATTGAAGATGAGGATAATCTCCCCTTTTATGGCTCACAATTTGCATCTGGAGCAGATGTCCGGGCAGCAAATCCACAGGACATAATCATCCAAAGCGGCACTTCCGTTCTCATTCCCACTGGCATTCGGATGGAAATTCCTCCCGGTTATGAAATTCAGATCCGTCCACGCAGTGGTCTTGCCCTGAAGAATCAAATCACCGTGCTCAACACTCCCGGAACCGTCGATGCCGATTATCGTGGAGAGCTCAAAATCCTATTAATTAACCATGGTAAGGAATCCTTCGTCGTGACCTATGGAATGCGCATTGCGCAAATGGTTCTGGCGCAAGTGATCCAAGCCGAGTTTGTGATCGAAGAAGCTCTTCCTGCGACAGTGCGTGGAGAAGGAGGGTTCGGTCATACTGGAACGCATTAAGAACTTGCTGAAAGAGGAATCCGTGGGAATTTCCGATTACCTAGATGAAGAACTGGTCACCTTTTTAGATGCGAATTCACAACAAGAAGCGCTCGCCTCAATGATCGATCTTCTCGACCAAAAAGGGGAATTACGCGATCGGGATGCCTTTTTTAAAGCGATTTTAGAGCGTGAGAAAATTGTCTCCACGGGAATCGGCATCAGCGTTGCAATTCCTCATGCCAAACTCAGTGGCTATGACGATTTTTTCATTGCCATTGGGATCCAAAAGAAAGAGGGGATTGAATGGCAAGCCCTGGATGATTTGCCCGTGCGGCTCATCTTTATGATTGGAGGGCCTGAAGACAAGCAAACCGAATACCTCAATATTCTCTCGATGATCACAGCAGCGATCAAAGATGAAGAGAGGCGAAAAAATCTTTTAAAAGCAACAAATGGCTCCGATGTGATTGCCATTTTCGAAGGTCTCTAACAAGAAGGCAAACATGGATCTAAAGCTCAAAGACGTCGCAGAACTCCTCAACGTTTCTGAAACGACAATACGACGCTGGTTACTCGATGGAAAAATTCCCGCCTACAGGCTCAATCGCCAATAC
>JAAKFB010000149.1 GCA_011065235.1 Chlamydiota bacterium
CTTTGAGGTAGTCGACCGCTTTTTTCGTTTGGTGCCAATTTGCATCATCAAATAGGAGATATCCCCCTTTTTTGAGTTTCTTCAAGCTCATTTCGACGTCTTTTGTACACGACTCTTCATTGTGATTTCCGTCGATATGAATGAAATCAACCGATCCATCTCGAAATTGAGCAAAAGCTTTTTCTGATGTAGCTCGCAATACTTTGCAATAGGACTTGAGCTTGTTCTTTTTGACCATTTTGAGGAATTTTTTATAGGTCTTTTCATAGTCGATGTTTCCCCAGCATTCCCGATTGGCTTCGTCTGCTTCAAATTTGAGCGATTCATCTTTATCCCAAGGATCGACAGCGTAGATGACTCCTCTTCGAATGTATTGTAGGGCTTTTGCGATGGGATAGGTGGAAGATCCTCGATAGACGCCGATCTCAACAGAGACTTTGGGACGTGTGTCATGGATGAGATTCATCAGTTTTTCTGCTTTCTCTCTTTTGCACCACCCGGGGATTTTGTGATGATTTTTAAGCGTGTCTTCTTTGTACTCTTCCCACGTGGACGCTTGCAGTGTGATAAAAGAGACTAGAAATAGTGCGATGAATTTGTGGAACATGGATTCTCCTTTTCGAAAATATAGGAGAATCATTATAAAAACATATAGGTTTCACGCAAAGGGGTTTTTACCCATAACGGCTATCCTCTCTCTGAATTATGCAAAAAACAACTGAAACAAAAAAACGAGCTCCCTACGCACTTCTCTTCCTTTGGATTGCTATTTTAGTGTTTTCCGCTGCAAACTCAGTCATTGCAAAACTGGGACTCATAGGAGCTAAGCACCTAGTTGAAGGGCGCAACCCGATCTCCTTTTGCAATGTCCTCTTTGCCGCCAACTTCATTGCTGGATGGACCCTTTTTGTCATCTATCGAAAAAAATGGACCCGAGAAGCTTTTGGCAAAATCACTCATCGCGATTGGATCAACGTGGGGATCTTCACCATTCTCGCAGCTGTCATTGCCCCCACCCTCTTCTTTATAGGACTCATGCTCACGCAGGTGATCACCGTCGTCTTGATTTCGACTATTAGCATCCCATTGACTCTATTTTTCGGTTGGCTGATTGTCAAGCAACGCCCCTCCTTTGGCGTTGTCATCGCTTCAATACTCGCCCTTGTGGGAGTCTTGGTTACCTTCTTCCTGCATCAGTCAGATCCCATGTCCGTTTCGATGAAGATGACCATGGCAAACGTCGGCAGAGGCGCTTTGGGACACTTTTTAGCCACAGTTCCAAAAGCAGGCGAAATCTGCATAGCCATATCTGTCATCTTCACCTCATTTGGGGTTATGTTCGGTGGAAAAGTTTTGGATCACGTTCCTACGGGAATTTTTAGCCCCATTACGTCACTCGCCGGCTCCCTCATTTTCTTTTTCGTTGCCGTGATCGTATTTGGGTGGAGGCATTTCATCGATTTACTGGATCCCTTTCTTTGGGAATGGATGCTTCTCTACGGAGTGGGGATTGTGGGGATCGGCTTGTATCTTTGGTATCGAGGGATCCAAGGAACACCCCCTTCAGATTTTTCCATCGCCAATTCCTTTACTCCCATAGCAGGGATCTTTTTTGCTTTCCTCATCTTAGGAGAAGTTCCCGAATTGGGGCAGATCATCGGGGGACTCATCATTCTTTGCGGGATTGGAGTGGCCCTCTATTTTCAACTTCGGCAAAAGAGAAAACTTATTGCGGGCCGCAAACCCCAATGTTTCACTGGCGTTTAACTCCCTTTAGCCGCTAGAATGCTTCTCATGAAGCGTCTTTTTTTTCTTTTTATAATCGGAATCTGTTGCCGGGTTTCTGCAGAATACACCTACACCATTAAGGTGCGGTCTCACTTGTTTTCAACGCAGTACGATTTGTACGCAGATGAGCAGCTCATCGCAAAAGTTGATCAAAGCGCTCTAGAGACCTATTCTCTATTCGATTCTTATGGAAGAGAACAGGCAATAGGAAAAGTCCATCTGGTCTCGATAGGGACCGTTTTCAAATCTCTGAAAACCATTGATGTTAGTGATTCCAAGGGAAATCTGATCGGATGGATCAAGGGAGATTGGCGCACTTTAAAAGATGGAAAATTTCTATTTTATGACTCTCAAAGTGATCGCATCGCGACTGCCTACGTCGATCAAAAAAGAAAAAAAGTCTCCATTGTCGATCCCTCGAATAAAGAGAACCTATTCGTGCTATTTCGCTTCGCATCTATTGCCAAGAAATCCCGTTGGGAGATTGACGTCATCCAAGAAGAAGCGATTCCTCCTGAAATGCTTTACATTTTTTCCGCATTTATCACGCACGTATACAAATAAGATAGAAGTTTAAAAGTCTTCAAAGTACCCTAAAGAAAATGATGAAAAAATCTCTTTTAACGCTTCTGATCTTTGCCATTTTGTACGTTTTTGTGCAGCTTTTTTTGCGCCCGTATTTACATGGCAACATTGTTCTCAATCAATCGATCTCGATTCTCTATTTGTGGATCCCTGGAATCGTAGCACTTGCCTTTGTCCGCGCTGAGGGAACCAAGCTCGCGATCTTTGCCAGACCCAACAAGGCCTTTTATTTTGCCCCCATTTTGAGTTTCGCGATTTGTGCGTTGGCTTTTGTCCTTTCCATCCCCTTTGGTGGTGCTTCTACCCCCAACCCGGCATTTATAGGTCAGACGACCGGTGGGGTGATTGGTTATGCCCTTCTCTTCTTCGTCACAAGTTATTTGCTGATGGCAGTCCTCTTTGCCTTTATTTTCTTAGGAGGAGAGCTCTATTGGCGGGGATATTTATGGGACAAACTTAAAAAACACCCATTAAAAGCCATTTGGATCACGGCATTATTCTGGAGTTTATGGCAGCTTCCGATCACAGCATTTTCCTATTCACCGGGAGCGTCTAACCAACTCTTAAACGTGTTGTGGACCTTTGGTCTCAATTTTACCCTATCGCCGATCCTCACCTATTTCCGAGTGAAAGGGCACTCCATCCTCACAGCGGCCATTTTTTATAGCTCTTTGATGTCGGCTTTTGTTTACTTTACCGTCCTGTTTCCCATGTACCAGACCCGCTCAATCGCAATTTATGGCGGTCTGACCATCGCATTGCTGATCTTATTTTCCTTTGGAATGAAGCTCTATTCTTCCTTCAACTGGAAAAAAATCACCTAAACAAATTTGATCACCACTATCCAAAGCTGATCATTTCCTCATTCGCACAGAAAAAAAGTTGTTTAAAAAAAATAGTTTATATACTAGATAGAAAGTAGAGACATACACCTCTGGAGGGATGTATTATGAAAACACTCGATGTTATTGCCGTAGTTATTCTAATTATCGGCGGATTGAACTGGGGATTGATTGGATTTTTCAATTTCAACCTAGCTACAATGATTTTTGGTGAAATGTCGGCACTTACTCGTCTAATCTACTGCTTAGTGGGATTGAGTGCGCTTTACCAAATTTTCCAGTGGAAAGCGATCCAAAAACGCGGAAAAAGCAAATAAGGCAAACTTGTGAGGCGCTCCTTTTACGTCGGAGCGCCATCGCTTGCAACCTGATCGATGAGATTGAATAAAAGCTCTTGTGCGCTTGCAAAATAGTTTTTCTGATTAAATACGAGAGTCAACACATCGCAATTAGGCTTTAAGGGATCCGAGATAAAATCTACGGCTCCATTAAAAAGCTCCTTATCTGAATATTCAAAAGTGGAGGCGCGAGCTTTTGCTTTCATGGCCGCATGGCTTTTCTCTATCAATGCTTGACGTGTTATGGGATCGAGCTGATTCCACACTTTTGTATAGGAATGCCCTTCCTGATTCCAGTGATCTCGGACAAAATCCTTGAATTTTGCCAATAAAGCCGCTCTTTCTGCAGGAGACAGGCTTTTTTGCTTATAGCAACAGCAAAACTTGAGAAAAATCCCTTTAACCCATTTCCATACCGCGTAAAAAGGATTACCTAGCTTCAGTGAAACAAGATTGGAGTGATACCGCGTCTCATCACATCTTTGATGAGATGAAGGCGCATAAGAGACCTCTCTAGGAGGCAATGTGGATGAAATTTTCATGAAGACAAGAATAAAAAAAATCTTCAAAAAAATCAAAAACTATTTTTTGCATGTAAGCGCAAAGTGATAATGTCACCCTTCTCCAAAATAGAAATGTCACCTTTGCTAGGCTTGAGGGCCTGGGAGGTGACCTATGAAGGAGAAGGCACAAATGAGTATCAAAGAAGCCGAACGACTTAGCGTAATGAGGCAAGTAGACAAGAAATTTTTAACTTTAAGAGAGGCAAGCGAGGAGCTTCAACTTTCCTTGAGACACACAAAAAGAGTGAGAAAGAGATATCTTCAGCGTGGAGAAGAAGGGCTGATCTCGTTGAAGAGAGGAAAGGAAAACAACCGTAAAATCGATCAAAAAATTCGAAATCGAGCGATCTATTTAGTGAAAACAAACTACGTGGGTTTTGGACCGACGTTAGCCAGTGAAAAGCTGAAAGAACGAGATGGTATCACCCTATCGTCTGAAACCCTGAGAAAGTGGTTGATTGAAGAGGGGATCTGGAAAGGGAAAAGGAAAAAAGAAGTACGAGAGTGTCAAAGACGAGCTAGAAGAAGCCGTTTTGGAGAATTGCTTCAAGGAGATGGATCTCACCATGACTGGTTTGAAGGGAGAGCAGAGAAATGTTCCCGATTGCAATTGTTAGACGATGCCACGAGTAAAAACACC
>JAAKFB010000015.1 GCA_011065235.1 Chlamydiota bacterium
CGACTTGCCGAAGGGCGCTCGGTGCCCCGCACAGCCGGGCCAATTCTCTTGCGATTCCCACCTCAGACAGAAACAACGGCTTGATCCACATCGTATCCTCTTGCTCCACAATCAAATTCTGCTCTAAAAGAGCGTGCATCTCAGAGAGCACCCGCTCGCGCGGTACATCAAGCATCTTTTCGCACGCCTCTACAAGCCCATCCTTGGGATAGCAAACATGACCATCTCCAGCGAGTTCCCAAAGCACATGTTGGATGCCACTTTGGATCCGCTGTGGAGCATCCCGATCCATTCCCAAATTCTGTGCAATGTGATCGGCGCTTTTGAACCCCACCCCGCGAATCTCTTGGGCAATGCGATAGGGATTTTCCTGCATCTTAGCGACACTCTCTTCGCCGTACTTCTTAAAAATTTTATGAGCAAAAGAAGGACTAACACCGTTACCGCGCAAAAAGATCATGACACTGCGCACATGCCGCTGCTCTTCCCAGCACTTTATGATCGTCTCAATCCGCTTTTCGCCAATTCCGGGGACCGTCAATAGCTTCTCCGGCTTGGTATCGATCACATCGAGGGTCTCCACTCCAAATTTCTCGACAATCCGCCCTGCATAGGCCGGGCCAATCCCCTTGATCATGCCCGATTCGAGATAGCGCTGGATGCCTGCGCTGTCAGTCGGAGCTTCCGTCTCAAATTCCTTGATCTCGAATTGCTGTCCAAATTTCGCGTGCACCTTCCAATTGCCCTGGCAGCGCAACGTCTCTCCCACATGGACGCCTGGCATAGTCCCAATGACCGTGGTCACTTCACGCTTCTTGGGCTCCTTGATTTTGGCAATGACAAACCCCTTTTCCTCATCGGAAAAGAGAATTGAATCGATGTATCCAAAAATTTCTTCCATGAAAATAGTCTAGCAGACTGTAGAATTTTAAACTTGATTAACGCCGATCATCCAGTCGATAGCAAATCCTGCATGATTGATCTGTTCTAAACAAACGACTTTTCCCATTTCAAATTTGGCAACAATGGCATTCTCGTCTTCCGCGATCAAAAATCCTGCCAGCTTGGTCAAAAAAGGAAGGTGTCCGACGACCATGCAATCGCTGTCTTCGCCCTGTAATCGGGCCGCCATCGATTCGATAGGGTCATTAGGCCCCAAGTTCGCATGCTCTTCTATTGGGGCATCTGGAGCGATATGAGCCCCTAAGATTTCAGCCGTTTCCTTGGCTCTTGCTTTACCGCTGTGAAAGATGACCGAGAGGGGAAAGCTCTTCTGGCCCAGGAAGCGGCCAATCCTTTCCACTTCCTCTCTGCCTTGAGGGCTGAGGGGTTTTTCAGGGTCAATTTCCGCAGAGACAGCCTTGCCGTGCTGAACCAAATAAATTTTCATGTTACCTCATTTTTTTTTAACAACGGAGTACACAGAGTACACAGAGATGTATTTACATTTAAACCAAGATTTCCTTAAAATTACAAGACATTCCGGATTAGCTCAGCGGCTTTGTTTCCGCATAAAAATGTGAAAGGAGTAAATGTCCGGTGGACATTTACGCGAGATAAGGAAGGTGGAGTGAGCCGAAGGCCACGGAACTGGCACTATCGCGGGACAGTAGTAGACGACAAGGGAAAAAAGACTTAAAATTACAAAATTCTATTCCGGATTAGTTCAGCGGCTCAAATATCGCTTTGCGTGATTTAGGAGCAAGTGTCCAGTGGACATTTGCGCGAAGATTTGAGGTGACGTAGGCCGAAGGCCACGGAACTGGCACTATCGCGGGACAGAAGTAGACGACAAGAAGAAAAAGATTTAACCTAGTAAAGTTATATTCCGGATTAGCTCAGCGGTAGAGCAGTGGACTGTTAATCCATTGGTCGCAAGTTCGAATCTTGCATCCGGAGTTTTATGATGTTACCTAAAATATTTTACGCGAAATTTCGTAAACAAGATTTGGAAGAAGGTGCGACAGTCCGCCCGAGCGGTTCATACGCAATTTTCTTCTTTGATAGTCCCCAACATCCTGAGTTGATAAAAAATTTATCTGCAGGGGAAGTAATTGCTAAAGTCCCTATCGAAGCTTTTGTGGGTGAGATCCATTTTATTCCAGAAAAGAAGGGAGTTTGGAAAAATTCTTCTCCCATTCAGATTTCTGAGATCTCAATTTTAGCTCAGCCTCAAATTCAATCCTAGTGCAATAATTAAAGAGACAAGAGTATGCCATTTTGGATTTTCCTTTTGGGAAAGAATCATGTAAAGATTTTCTCTGCCCAGGCTTGTTTTTTTTGCTAAATTTCCAATTCCACTATGGGCATTATTCTAGAGAAGCGATAAGTTTGGGTGGGATTTGATGTTAGTCGTATGGATGAGAAGTGGAAGTTTACGTTTATCAAAGCTATCAAATCGGAAAGGGCAATCAATTTGAAGGTGTTGGAAGCTGTTGACTGCCGATTAATTTTGGATTAAGTGGACCTGATCTAAGAGAGATATTATACTTCTCGAAAAAAGAATTTTTTTATGACCGAAAAAGCCGATGTATCATGTTTTCTTGAAATCCCTGAAAAATTAACCTCGCAGTTAACAAAGCAGATCAGTGAGCTTGATGACCTAGTTAATCAAGTAAGCGCCTTGAAAGTTGTTGCTTCACCTTCTCTACGTGTTCATACAGCTTTTGAATTCATGCTATGTTTAGCCAAATTGAATGTAGCCTGTTCTGTTGATTCGATCCTAAAGCTTCATGAATTAATCGGCAAAGACGGAAAAATAAGGGGAACCGAAAACAATATTGCAATCAGAGGATACCATCCTGCACCTGCTGAAAATCTAGAAGAGATTCTGAATGCCTACGTCAATATATACTCTCCAAAACGATCTTGTGAACACCCTTTTTTAAAAATAGGAGGAGCATACCTCAGTTTTGCGTTAATTCACCCGTTCAGGGACGGAAATGGGCGAATTGGAAGGCTTATAGCTGCATGGTTAATGTATGCTCATAACTATGGAGTATTGGCTCCTTATTTAGAACCGTGGCTAGGTAATGAAAATAAGCAACACGGCAAGACGTTTGAATCAAAAATTCAGAGCTATCTTGCTTGGTGTAATCCTTTGTTTTCAAATGACCTTATTTCGTATGTGGAGCATTTTTTCAGCGCCTTTCTGCAAGAGCTAACAAATAAATGCAGAGGCATTCTGGAGAAGCCTTAGGTTCTATTAAAAGCAGTCTTCTCACTTGCATTTAGATAATTAATTTGAATAGGCTAAGCAAAGCCCCAAACTCTTGGGTATTTTCGCCTTAAATTCTGGAAAAAGGTTCGAGTCTTGCATCCGGAGTCAAGAGCCCCTCATCTGAGGGGCTTTTTCTCTAGTAGTTTTTACTAAATCGAATATAAATTCAGCCTTATTCCTTTTTTTTCTGTGAGTATTGTATAACATTTGTCTGTTGTGATAAAAAATACTTTAGGAAGCAATCCTAGAGGAGATGGTTATGATCAATATTTATAGAATTATCGCGTTAGTTGCTGTTTTGAGTACTTCATGGATACTACCTCTAAATGCCTGCACAGGATTCAAATTAACGGCCAAAGATGGTTCTGTGATCAACGGACGAACTCTGGAGTTCAATCGGGTAGTAGTGAGTTCTGTTGCTGTCATACCGAGAAACTATGAATTTGTTGGAACGACACCTCTAGGGGCTGGTCTAAAATACAAAGCTAAATACGGAGTTGTTGGTCTCATCACGTATGGGAATCCGGTAATCATGGATGGAATCAATGAAAAAGGGCTAGCCGTTGGGACTTTTTATTTTTCAGGGTTTGCTGGTTATTCGACAATTACCCCGGAGAATCAATCTAAAGCTTTATCACCAGTTGAATTTTCTAATTGGTTAATCACACAATTTGCGACAATCGATGAAGTAAAAGCTGCTTTATCAGATGTATTGATTGCTCCCACTATCACTAAAGTATGGGGAAACACCCCCGTCCCTTTTCACTACATTGTTTATGACAAAAAAGGAGGGGCTTTAGTCATAGAGCCGATCAATGGAAAATTAGTGACTTATGACAATCCCTTGGGGGTGATCACAAATTCCCCTAATTTCGATTGGCATATGCTGAACTTAAGAAATTTCATTAATCTAACTCCTTTCAGTGTTGGACCTATCGAATTGAATGGCGTAAAACTCGCTCCTTTTGGACAAGGATCGGGCATGGTGGGATTACCGGGCGATTTTACCTCGCCATCGCGATTTGTACAGGCATCAATTTTTTCAACGACTGCGATTCCCTCAGAAAATGCTGACGAAGCAGTCTTCCAGGGTTTTCACATATTGAATCAGTTTGACATTCCTGTCGGAGTCGTACGTCAAAAGGAAAATGGGACAATCCAAATTGATTCCACTCAGTTTATCTGTGTAAAGGATCCTCAATCCCTAAAGTATTACTTCAAAACTTATGATGATCAATGCATCAAAGTTGTTGACTTGAAAAAATTTGACTTAACTGCAAAATCAATCAAGCAAGCGAGCACTACTGGAATAGAAAAGGCAATAGATGTTACATCTACTCTAAAATAACCGGGTTTTTCCTCTTCGGCTTTCTTGAAAATATCCCATATAAGGGACTAGACTGGTGGTTCCTACCATTTTGCAAAACCATTGAAATTACAATTTTCAGTGATGAAAGTATCCAAATCAAAAACTAGAAATTTTTCCCAATTTTTTCCCAATCGTTCGCAATAATTAGCAACTTTCGGCAATAGAAAGAAAGTTCTTAAACTTTTAATCCTATTGTTGTTATCTTTTGTGGAATGTTGTTGAGAGTTGGAGTTCAGGAGACTGTTAATCCATTGGTCGCAAGTTCGAATTTCGAGTGCATAGGCGAATTCATTCCACCGCCAATAAAAGCCATCTTTTCCCCTCTGACCCGTGACTGCTACCTCGTTTTTCCTCTATGCTACCTGCGGAACTCATCTACTTCGCTTCTCTCGTCGCCAAGGTGTAAACACTTTGTCTTCCTCGAGAAACTTGTATCTGAGTCCCTCGCTAACGCCTAGATGAAAAGAAGGTAGCAGTCACGGGTATGAGAAGCTCTTCGAGCTCCACAAACTCAATTTGAGTTTGCTCCGCTCTCCAGAGCGTTCTCCTAGGAAAAAATCTAGGCTTTTGGCGGCGAAAGCAATTCACCGATGCACTCGTGCATCCGGAGTTTTGTGGCGAGTTCAAGTGCTGAGGTGGGTCTTAGTCTCAGGGAGCGAATAGTTTGTGCTACGGCCGTCTTTGGGATGCTCATTCAAAAAAAAAATTTCGCAAATTTTTTTTGTTTATGCTACGGACTGATGAACAATTTTGGCAATGGTTCGGATTGTAGGATTTCCCTTATTCGAGAGAGCTTGTTGCACGGTCGTACGGGAAAGATTTGTCTCTCGTGCTGTTTTTGTTCGATTCACTCTAAGATAGGCGTCTAAGATCTCTAAAAATGCTCCAGCGTCATTGTCTTCTAGGCTTTGCAAAAGTGCTTGTGCAACTTTGTCATGCGCTTTGAAGAAATCACTAGGTTTATGCTTTGCAGATGCCTTTTTCTTACTCTTTAAGATAGGCATATCTTCGAAGCAGAACTTCTGCTTTTTTGATGTCTTTTTTTTGGTCATTTTTCTTTCCTCCTAATAACAATCTTATACTAGTTTTTTCTTCCCTGTAAAAATAAACGCGCCAACCATTCTTCCATCTCAACTCAAACAGGGGGTATTCAGAACCCTGCAGAGGCTTTACGTCTCCAAAGTGTCCAAAAGCTTCTATTCTGTAAAGCCGAGCTTCTACCTGGGCCTGCTCTTTGATCTGGAGTTTTGTGAGCCACTCATCGAATTCTGGCGCTTTTGTTATCTTTATCATGAACTAGCCCATAGTGCACATTATATCATGCGCCCAGTATATTGGCAACTCTCTAAAAAAGCAATCATTTTTTACATTTGGAGGGGTTCGGTTTTCAAAGAACAGGGTTAAGATATCCTAATAACAATTAGTTGGTTAGGTTTTATTTAAGATAAAACTTAAGGTGACAATTTATTATTTTAATGCCAAACTAAGTTTAATAATATATTAATAGAGGTAAATTTTATGGCTTCAAATTCAATTAAATCATCTTCAGCTCTAGTTGTGTATACTCCTCCTATGTCCTTTTCAAATAGGGCAAAAGCTTATTTGGATCGGGTTCATGAGTTTTTCATGAAATCTTCAATGGGTCGCTTACCTCCTTTTCCCAGTTCGATCATTTTCGTGACATTACGAAAATGATCATTTGGATCATAACCAGTTGTTTGGCAGGACTCTATACCCCTCTTGATGGTTGCTATGAAATTCTCCCATCGCTGATATCCCAATGGCTCCTGGAGATCTCGAGCAAACCAGAATTCGATGTTTTCTCCTGGAATGGTTTGCGCTAAAATGTCAAATTGGCTTTGTAGTTTTTGTATGATCTCGCTTTTCATATCAATACCCCTTCATTTTTTAAATTCTAAATTTAAGAATTTTCCCACATGGGGGCAAGAGAGTCAATATTTTTGGATGCGAATGACAACTGGTTTTCAGAATTGGGTTTTGGGCTAACCAAAGGATTTGCTGATAACGAATAGGGAAGAGGACACCAAATGGAACTTTTCCCAATTTTTTCCCACTGACTCGCAATAACTAGCAATTCCAGACAACTTTCAGCAACACTAGGAAAGATCTCAACCTATGAATTCTGTCGTTGTTAAGATTTACGGAATGTTGCTTAACCTTGAAAATGTCTAGATCTGTTGAATGACTAATTGCAATTGTTAAAGGTATCAGAGATCAATGGATCGTTGAAAATAAAGTCAATCTTATCTTAGATTGCGCTTATAAGGAAGTTTAGGAATAGAAGGGGGGCTATGAAAAGAAAAATACTAGTGACGGGGGCATCAGGTCTCGTTGGGGTAGACTTAGTTCCTGCTCTGCAAGCAAAGGTGGGAAAAGAGAATGTGATTACCTATGAGCTTCAGGAGCCTTCCAAACCTCATGATCATATTTTTGAGCTGGGTGATATCCGTGACCGCAACCTTCTTGAATCTGTGATTCAAAAACATGGGGTGACCGAAGTCTACCATTTAGCAGGGCTTCTCTCTGTCGGCGGGGAAAAGGATCCCGATTTAGCCTGGGATGTCAATCTCGGTAGCTTGCGCAGTGTTCTTTTTTTGGCAGTGAAGCATAAATTGAAGGTCTTTTGGCCGAGTTCGATTGCGGTTTTTGGCTCGACAACACCGAAGCAACATGTGCCTCAGCATACGATTTTGGAACCTTTGACGATCTATGGTGTGACAAAAGTAACCGGTGAGCTCCTCTGTCAGTATTATGCGACGCGGTACGGGGTCGATGTGCGCAGCTTGCGCTATCCTGGCCTTTTGGGCTACAAAGCGCCTCCCGGTGATGGGACAACGGAATATGCGATCCAAATTTTTTATGAGGCGATCAAGAAGAACCATTATGAATGCTATATCAATCGCGGGACCATATTGCCCATGATGTACATGGATGATGCGATTAAAGGGACGATCGATCTGATGGAAGCGCCGGCAGAAAAAATTTCAGTGCGGATGGGGTACAACTTTTCTGCGATCGAATTTGAGCCGGAAGAATTGGTAGGTGAGATCAATCGCCACAATCCCAACTTTAAATGTGACTATAAGCCGGATAGCCGCCAAAAAATTGCCGATAGCTGGCCTCAAA
Source organism: Chlamydiota bacterium (assembly GCA_011065235.1). GTDB lineage: Bacteria > Chlamydiota > Chlamydiia > Chlamydiales > Rhabdochlamydiaceae > Sacchariniichlamydia. The sequence goes on from JAAKFB010000015.1 coordinate 7,737, forward strand.
CGATTGATGACTCAAAAGCGCGGACAGACTGGGGCTGGTCGCCCTCATTTGACTTAAGAAAGATGTCCGATGTGATGTATGAAGGAATTAGGAGAAAATTAAATGAGTAAAGAACAGTTCATTCAGACGCTTCAAAATGAACTTGAGCGGATCAACAAGGCGAATACGGCAAAGCGTTTTGAAAATATCATCGAAGGATTTACAAGCGAGCCCTCTCCAAAAGCTCTGCTCGGTGGCAAGGCCTACAGAATTTTTAACTCAAACGACTATCTCGGTTTGCGCTTTTCTCCACAGGTAAAGAAAGCTGAGTATGAGGCTTCTGCCAAATATGGCGCAGGTCCTGGGGCGGTCCGTTTTATTTCAGGCTCTTTAAAGGTGCATCACGACTTAGAGCGGGCTCTAGCTTCGTTTCATGGAAGGGAAGACTCGATTATTTTCTCCAGTGCTTTTGCAGCCAACTTAGCGATCCTCTTTTGCATGATTAAAGGCCAATCCGCGGATTCCGTTGTGGGGGGCAATACTTTAGTTGTCTCCGATATGCTCAATCACCGCAGCATCATCGATGGTATTCGTGTGGCAAACTTGCCCAAAGAAAATCGGGCCATTTTCAAACATCTTGATGTGGATGATTTAAAGCGCATTTTAGAAGAAAAAAAGGGAGCTTTCGACCGGGTGATCGTTGTGACCGATGGGATTTTCTCGATGCTGGGTGTGGCACAAGATCTCAAAAAAATGAGCGCGGTCATTGACAGCTATCAGAGTCATTTTAAAGAGGGTGTCTGGCTTGTTGTGGATGATTGCCATGGCGTAGGCGCTTATGGCAAAACGGGTCGGGGCGTTGAAGAGGTGTTTGGAACGAAGGCGGATCTACTCGTAGGCACATTGGGTAAAGGTTTTGGCGCAGATGGGGGCTACGTCGTTGCCGATCAGGTTGTGATTGATTACTTGCGCGAGTCGGCAGCTACCTACATCTACTCCAACCCCTTCTCTCCAGGAACGGCGGGGGCAGCTTTAGCTTCTATCGAACTGATGAAGACTTCTGCCGGTGAAAAACTCCTCGATCAGCTTGTGAAAAACCGCGAGTATTTTCAAGACAAAATGAATAAGCTCGGGTGTGAATTTGCTGCCGAGTCGACACATCCGATCCAGCCACTTCTTCTTGGAAACGCTGAAAAAACAGGTCGGTTCAAGCAAGGGCTTTTTGAAGCGGGGATTCTTGTAACCAATATCAACTATCCGGTTGTCCCAAGGGGGCGTGATGAAATCCGCGTGCAGATCTCAGCGGCCCACACAAAAGAGGATCTTGATGTCTTTGCCGATGCTTGGCAAAGACTCATGTAAAAAAGAATCAACCGCACCTTGTGAATAATGAATTCGCGAAGCCCACTGAAAGCTACCCCTTACTCCTGGTATCTTTTCCCTTAAACCCCTGATTTCCACCTGTTTATCCTGACTTCCGCACTTTTTTTCACAAGTTGTTGATAGTCAATATCTCCCTGTTATTCATAGGCACTACGAATTGTATATTTTAAATTTTTATTTGTTAGAATCGATAGGGCTGCATTGAGTAACGTACCCATAGTCGGATAAATTTTCCTTTCGCCTACGATTGTTTGTTGCACTTGGCTCGACTGTTTGCTAAATTGACTCCACAATGAATTGAAGTCGGAATCAGAATCACCCCAGATAACCTTTGCGACTTAGAAATAGAGTAATTTCCCAATTTTTTCCCACTGGCTCGCAAAAATCAGCAACTCTCGACAACTTTCGGCAACACGAAGAAAGTCCTTAACTTTTTAATTCTATCGTTGTTAGCATCTGTGGAATGTTGTTGAGAGTGGGAATACTGGAGACTGTTAATCCATTGGTCGCAAGTTCGAATCTTGCATCCGGAGTTTTTTCAAAGAACAGTTTTTCTAATTGTAGGTGCTTACATAAAGAGTTACTATGTTTCAATATCGGTGTTTTATTCTTTTACTGATTGTTTTTTTTAGTTATTTCTCTGCTTCCGAAGCAGTTGATAGAAGACAGAATAACGCTGAATATGACCATATGTTTGCTCTTGGCGTAGCAAGTAGTTGTGATAAGGCTACCTTGCATGACTATCCCCTGGTATATTCGGAGTATTTATCCCCTTTAAAGAACAAGCCCATCAAATTGCTCGAAATAGGGATTTTACATGGAAAGAGTGTGAAATTGTGGGAAGATTATTTTCCCAATGCAGAGCTGCACTTTATTGATAGGTCAATGGAGTATGTTACTTATTTTTCGAAACGTTCACACTACCATTTAGCTGACCAAGGAAATCCCGAAGATTTGAAGAGAGTAATTGAAACAACTGGTGGAGAATTTGATGTCATCATTGATGATGGGGGACATTGTATGAAACAACAAATCGTGAGTTTTATTGAACTCTTTCCACATATTAAAAGCGGGGGCATGTACATTGTTGAGGACCTTCATACTTCCTATTGGAATGTTTATGGAGGTGGCGGGACACAAGAAAATCCTTCAGCTGGGGAAGGAACCGCAATTGCTTTCTTTCAAAATTTAGTTCATGACGTGAACTTTGTTGGGGCAAATACGGGTAGAGTGAATTATGAGCTTCATAGTGAAAGTTACAAACAAACACTTTCATATTATCAAAAAAACATCTATTCCATACATTTTTATGATAGTATGTGTATTATCATTAAGAGATGAAAATTTACATTTTTTAAATTAGCAAGTTCGAATCTTGCATCCGGAGTCTTGAAGCACCTAGTGTTAAAACTCTAGGTGCTGTTTGTTTTGCAACCAGGGAATACCGTTCTTTTCGAATAACTGCTCCTATGACTTTATTTTGGTTAAAAAAAGATTTTTATACTAGAAATCACAGAAGAAATGTCATTCCTATGATCTGAAAAACCAACTCAAATCTACATCATAGGATTGACATTTGCTACTTTTATGATGTAAACTCAGAGTCTTCATTTTATCTCACAGGAACGACATAAAAAGGCGGCCGTAATGAAGTTCATAGGAAGGAAAAGAGAACTTGAAGATTTAAATCTTTTATTAAGAAAGAAATCATCGAGCCTTGTCGTCATTAGAGGGCGAAGGCGAATTGGAAAAAGCCGCCTAATCAAAGAGTTCGTAACAGGCAAAAAGAATTGGACTTTCATCGGCTTGCCGCCAGTTCCTGGAATAACTAAACAAAGGCAACTCAATGCCTTTTCTGCACAGGTTGCCAAAAATTTGAACATGCCAAAGATGCAAGTTTTAGATTGGAGCGAGCATTTTGGGTTTTTAGGTAATCAGTCAAAGGATCAGAAGCTCGTTATTGTCTTTGATGAGATCTCTTGGATGGGGTCGGAAGATCCCGATTTCTTGGGACAATTAAAAACCGCTTGGGATGAATATTTTTCAGAAAATCCTAATATCATTTTGATATTATGTGGTTCTGTTTCCAGCTGGATAGAAGAGAATATTCTCAGCAGTACAGGATTTGTGGGAAGAATCTCGCTCGATATGGTGCTAGATGAGTTGCCGATTGCTAAATGCCAGGAATTTTGGGGCGCCAAAAAAAATAGAATTAGCTCCTATGAAAAATTCAAAGTTTTAGCTGTAACTGGGGGAATCCCAAAATATCTAGAGGAAATTATTCCAGAGCAAACCGCTGAAGCGAATATACAAAGGCTATGTTTTCAATCTGAGGGTTTGTTGTTCCGGGAGTATGATCAGATATTTTCTGATCTTTTTTCCAAGAGATCTCAAACCTATAGCAATATCATAAGAACCCTGTCTAAAACAGCTTTAACCCTAGATGAGGTTTGTGACGATTTGCAGATAGAAAAAGGCGGTTCCATTTCACGATATATACACAATTTAGTCTTAGCTGGATTCGTAGCTAAGGATGGGACATGGAACCTAAAAAGCAGAAAAACGTCACAACTTAAGAGGTTCCGTCTAAGAGATAACTATCTACGGTTTTATCTGAAATACATTGAACCAAATAAAGAAAAAATCTTGAAGGGTCTTTTTGAAGTTGGATCGCTTTCTAGCTTGGCAGGATGGGAAACAATCATAGGATTGCAATTTGAAAACTTAGTGCTGAATAATCTCAAAGGACTCTGCAAAATATTGCAAATTGAGATTCGGGATATCGTTATGGCAGGGGCTTTTTTTCAAAGAACAACGAAAAGAAATAGGGGATGTCAGATCGATCTATTAATTCAAACTCGACACAACGTTCTCTACCCATGTGAGATTAAATTCAGTATGACAGAGGTCAGGAGTTTAGTCATAGAGGAAGTAGAGCAAAAAATGAAACGTCTCTCATTCCCAAAGGGTTATTCAATCCGCCCGATTCTTATTCACGTAAATGGAGTAAGCCGCGGGATAATTGACAGCGAGCTATTCACTCAAATCGTAGACTTTTCGGCTTTCCTAAATATTTAAGCCCAAGATCATTTATGTGGGGATTTTTCCCAATTTTTTCTCATTGGCTCTCAACAATCAGCAATTCTCGCCAGCATTCGGCAACTGAAAGAAAGTTCTTAACCTTTTAATTCTATCGTTGTTAAGATTTGTGGAATGTTGTTGAGAGTTGGAATGAAGAAGACTGTTAATCCATTGGTCGCAAGTTCGAATTTCGAGTGCATCGGCGAATTCATTCCACCGCCAATAAAAGCCATCTTTTCCCCTATGAAAAGCCCTTCGAGCTCCACAAACTCAATTTGAGTTTGCTTCGCTCTCCAGAGCATTCTCATAGGAAAAAATCTAGGCTTTTGGCAGCAAAAGCAATTCGCATATACCCTCTTAGGAGTTTCATTTATGAAAAAGATTATTTTCCCACTTCTTGCAATTGCTTCATTATCAGCAATGCCACAACAGGAAATTTCTGAAAAAGAAAGTGTGACCGTTAAACATTCGTACTCGATTAATGGTGATGGAGAAAAAATGATTATAGGTGATTGGTCTGGGGAGTTGGATATTGGGCCAATGAAATTAACACTAGTTTTGCATGCGATGGAGGATCAAGCAGGTAACCTCATCGCAAAGATTGATTGTTTAGAGCAAAACATGTTAGGAGTCCCAGTAAATGCGATTTCTTTTCAAAATTCTTCCTTAAAATTTGAAATGAGTAGTTTAAAAGCGGATTTTGAGGGAATTTTCAAAAAAGGTCAAAATGAAATTTCGGGGAAATTCAATCAAGCTGGATTATCATTACCACTCACTTTTCGCCCTGGTACTCAGGTTGCGGAGCCATTAAAACGTCCTCAAGAACCTATACAACCCTTCCCTTACAAAGAAGAGGAAGTTGCCTATCAAAATCCATTAGCTGAGGGTGTCACTCTTTCAGGAACTTTAACTCTTCCTAAAGGATCTGGCCCCTTTCCCGTTGTCCTTTTGATTGCAGGTTCTGGTGCGCTTAATCGTAATGAAGAAGTATGCGGCCATAAGATTTTTCTCGTTCTTGCTGATCACTTAACTCGCCAGGGGATAGGGGTTTTGCGTGTAGATAAACGGGGGGTTGGAAAATCTACTGGGAATTATGAGATTGCAACGAGCGAAGATTTTGCTAAAGATGTGATAGCTGGGATTGAGTATCTAAAGACTAGGAAAGAAGTCAATCCAGATCAAATTGGTCTCATTGGACATAGTGAGGGAGGTTTAGTAGCACCCATGGCCGCAACAAAAACTAAAGATGTTGCTTTTATCGTATTGATGGCCGGGCTAGGAGTTAATGGCGAAGAAATTCTGTTGACTCAAGGATCTTTAATACAGAAAGCCGATAATGTCCCTGAAGAACATGTTTTGTTAGAGCATGAACTAAGATCAGATCTTTTCAAAGTCATCAAAGAGGAATCCAATCTTAAAATAGCTGAAAAAAGACTCCGAGAAGTTTATGCAAAACATTTAGCTTCTTTACCGCAGTCACAAAGAAAAGAAGCAGGTGAAAATTCCTATGAAAAAATTATCGAGGAAACTTTAGAGTCTTCCATCAAACGAGTAAACACCCCATGGTTTCGTTTTTTCCTCACATTTGAGCCTAGTAATGCTCTACAGCAAATTAAAGCTCCTCTTTTAGCCCTTAACGGTGAGCTGGATTTGCAGGTGCAGCCAGCTCAAAACCTTCCTGTGATTTCCAAAGCTCTCGAAGAAGCAGGGAATCAGGATTATACAATTGCAGAATTGCCACGGCTCAATCACCTATTTCAGACCTGTGAGACAGGTGCTCTTACAGAGTATGCAAAAATCGAGGAGACAATTTCTCCAAAAGCCCTAAATCTAATATCGGATTGGATCTTGCAGCGGACAGTCAAAAAGCATCAAATAAAGAACCAAAAGTAATTCACCGATGCACTCGTGCATCCGGAGTTTTTTGCCCCTCATTCGAGGGTCTTTTTCTTTTGAATAAATTTCAACTCAAGTTTTATTTACAAGTTGCAATTTACTAAAACACAATGATATTATACATCCGTATTATTAGTAAAAATGAGTTTTGATTTGGGTTTCGACAATTTATCTGCGCTATCACTACTTCATCGATGTCCTCTCAGGAATGGCATTGACACTATTTGCTCTTTATTTAGCTAACCGATCTTCTAATCAATCGAAGGTTTTATAGAATTACTGATACTTAAATCCTAATAAAAGGAGGATGAATATGAAAAAATTAATGATTTTATTGAGCTTAATTGGAATAAATACTCTTTCATTCGGAAATGCTGCCCCAAAAATGGAGGAATGCATCCCTGATCCTTGTATCCATTCCTCTTATACATATGGAGGACTCGGGCTTGGACCTCTTCCGATTCCAGCGCTCACTTTGAGTCTTGGAAGAAGGACGGTCGTCGGTGACAGAGTTGCTATTGATGCTGGAGCCACTTTAGCAACTTTGATTCGCTGGAATATTATCCGCGGCTATGTGAACGGTCTTTGTTATTTCAATCAAAAACCTTGTTCTCAATATTATGT
>JAAKFB010000150.1 GCA_011065235.1 Chlamydiota bacterium
ATGGGACAGGTAAATTGTTCCATTTCTCGGTTCTCTGTAATCACTTTGGGTTTGAACTGTTGGATGGCATGATCAATGGCTTCTAGGCAGTCTTCTTGGATAAGCTTTCTTTGGCCTGTAGGAAAATGCTCTTTAGGAAGAAGTTGTTTTTGTACTAGATTTTCTAATAAAGAAAGTATGGAGGTGTTTGCAAACAGCTGTTCTATGCTTGCGACTTCTAAAGCTTGAAAAGGGATGACTTGTTTGTGAAGGCATTTGCGGGTTACATCAAAGATTTTTATAGCGAGGTTGCTGTCATTTTTGATTTTAACCACGAATACTTGATCTAAACTGCGGTATTGGTGGTAAAGGGGTTGAAGAGCACTCATTTTTTCCCTCTTGGTAGATAATGGATATTTGAGGGCTACAAAATAATCTCTTTAGTGATATTTGGTCAAGAAAATGGAGCAGATCCCTATTAATTCAAACTTGCCCCCTATCCCTTCTATGGGCTAGCTGCGCGAAAAATCTACTTTGCTTCTCTCGTTGGAAAGGTGTATTTACACCTTCCCTTCCTCAAGAATCTTGTATCTTTTCCGCTCGCCCGCGCCCAAAATAGCGATAAGGGACAAGTTTGAATTATTAAAGCAAGTTCTGCCAACATGCTCGCTTACCTGCAGGCGAGCACCCGATCTGACGGGTCTTCTATCTCTCATTTAGTGAGATTGCCAGCTGCTCAGAACTGAGCGAGAAGGCGCATGTCGTTTTCAGTGAACATGCGGATGTCATTAATCCCGTAGCGGAGCATGGCGAGACGTTCAATCCCCATTCCCCAGGCGTAGCCAGAGTACTCATCGGGATCGATGCCCCCATTTTTGAGAACTTCGGGATGGACCATACCGGCTCCACAGACCTCTAGCCAGCCAGATTGCTTGCACAGACGACAGCCTTTGCCTGCGCAGGCGGTGCACTTGAGATCGACTTCCATCCCTGGCTCGACGAAGGGAAAGTAACTGGGGCGGAAGCGCGCTTCGATGCTTTTCTTGAAGAGTTTGCTCCAGAATTCCTCCATGGTCGCAAAGAGATCGGCAAATGAGACGTCGCGGTCGATGTACATCCCTTCCACTTGGTGGAAAAAGACATGCGAGCGAGCGCTGATGTTTTCATTGCGAAAGACGGTTCCAGGGGCAATGATCCGGATGGGTGGATTGTGGGTTTCCATGGCGCGGAGTTGGACGTTAGATGTCTGAGAACGCAAGAGGAAATGCTCTGAGACGTAGAAGGTGTCCTGCATGTCGCGTGCAGGATGATCGTCGGGATAGTTAAGTCCTTCGAAATTGTACCAATCAGAGTCGATTTCAGGACCATATTGTACAGAAAAGCCCATGCCGATGAGAATGTCGATCACTTCATTGAGCATGATCCGGATGGGGTGCTGCCTGCCAAGAAAGTGGCGCTTGCCCGGAATGGTCACATCAATTTTTTCTTTTTCGAACTGCTTTTTCTCCTCTGCTTGCGCAAACGAGGTGGAAGCTTGCTCACAGAGGTGGGCGATCTCGCCTTTGAGCTCGTTGATCACTTTGCCAACGCGCGGGCGCAATTCAGGATCGACAGTGCGCAATTCGAGCATGAGTCCTTGCACAGGACCCTTTTTGCCTAAATATTTGACTTTGAGTTGTTCGATGTCACGTGAGTGTTTCACCCCTTTGAGGTCTTCTTGAAAGGCTTTTTTGAGTGAGGAGACTTTTTTTTTCATAAAAAAGGCGGCTCAAAGGCCGCCTACCGATTTTAAGCTAGTGCTTTTTTCGCTTCGCTCGCAACTACGGCAAAACTCTCGGGATCGCGAATCGCCATCTCTGAGAGCATTTTTCTGTTCAAACAACAGCCAGATCTATTCATTCCATAGATCAGTTTGCTGTAGGACAGACCATTGATCTTGGCGGCAACGCCAATACGTATGATCCAAAGTTTGCGGAAATCACGCTTGCGCAATTTGCGGTGGCATGTATTGAAGGCCAGTGCAGACATCACCGCGTCTTTTGTCAGACGGAGGTGATTTTTGCGGTCCCCTACGAAACCCTTGGCGAGTTTCATGAGGCGCTTGCGTTTACGATGTCTAGCAACAGCATTACTTGCTCTTGTCATTTTCTTAAGCTCCTATTAAACGGGCGTACATGCTAGATTGTGTGGAATCGACGACTGTGGACTTTCCAAGACGTCGCTTTCTATTAGATGATTTCTTTGTTAAAATATGTCGTTTTCCTGGGCGGTTGCGCACGAGTTTTCCGGTCCCTGTGACCTTAAACCTGGCTTTTACCGCTTTTTTGGACTTCATTTTCACCTTCACGATGATTCTCCTTAATCTTTTTTGCACCTGGTGCCAATGTCACAGAGAGGCTTCTTCCCATTTGCTTCGGCATTGCTTCGGATGTGGCAATGTCTGAGAGCGCTTCGATCAACTTCTTGACGACGCGTCTACCCACTTCGGGATGGGCCATCTCGCGTCCCCTGAACATGCATGTGATCCGGACTTTGTTTCCCTTCTCAATAAACTCTCGTGCACGTTTGAGTTTCACTTGCAAGTCGTGATCGTCGGTATTGGGTTTTACCTTGATTTCTTTGACTTTGACTTGGTGCTGTGCTTTTTTGCTTTCTTTTTCTTTTCTTGCCTGCTGGTAACGGAATTTCCCATAATCGATGATTTTGCAGACGGGGGGTTGCGCTGTCGGCGCTATTTCTACAAGATCGAGCTGGTCCGCTTCTGCAAGAGTCATGGCTTGCTGAATGGGGAGTACTCCCAATTGCTTTCCATCTTTATCAATCACACGTACTTGCTGTGCGCGGATTTGTCGATTTACCCTCATGTTATCGCTGGGAGGGCGCGGTTGTCTATTAAATCTCAATTTTTTGCTCCGCTAGCAATTGCTTCCACTCTTCCAATGTCATTCTCATTTCTTGGCTGGAGCCGTAGGCTCTGATCGTCATCTGCGCAGTTTTCTCCTCGCGTTTACCAAACACCATAACATAAGGAACTTTCGCTTGCAATGCTCGATGCATTTTTTCCTTCAATGTGCCGGGTCTTTCCTCAACTGAGCTTCGAATCTCTAGTTGATTAAAAATTTCAATCACAGGCTCGCAATCAACCCCTTCAAAAGGCAAAAGGCGGACCTGTTCGGGGGCCAGAGCAAAGGGAAGTTTTCCTTCGTGCTTTTCAAGGAGAAGAGCAATAAAACGCTCTAAACTCCCGAAAAGAGAGAAATGGATTGTCCCTTTTTCCTGCTCAATGTAAGGCCCGGTCCAATACCGACCAATGCCGTCTGCAATCCGCAGTTCTATCCGGCGCGAGGAGACCGAAATCTTCTCACACTCAAAACCAAAAATTTTAACCCATTTTTCAATGCATTGCAAGCAGGAATTCCATCCATCCTTTTGAAAAGAATAAATATGATCTTCCTGCCCGTCGAAATAACAAAATTGCTCTCTTTTAGTTTCTTGAAAATAGCCAAATGGATCTGCGGTTTCGACTTGCTCAAATCCCGCTTTTGCTAGTTCCTTTCTCCACATTTCGATGAGGACCTGGCGCAGGCGCATTCCCCTTGGATGCCAATTTGCGTTTTCGTACAAGTCGAGTTCTTTTGCCAAATAGGCATGGTTTTTTTGAGGGTATTGTCGGTATTTTTTTAGAAAGGTTTTGAGCTCTTTTTCGGTTTTGAAGGCACTCCCCTGCACGCGCACTTTTGAGCCTTTCTGCTCAAACTTAAGCAGTGAAAACCGCCCCACTTCTCGTGGCTGTTTTTCTACGATGTCAAAAAATTCTTCAATTTGGGCGATGTAAACAGTTCCCGATGCATGCTGAAGCTGCTTTGCCAGTTCTTTTTCTTTGTGATGGGATAAAAACTCTGCAGCATTCTGAGGAAGCATTTCCATGAGACGTGCACTTGTGTTTTGCAATTTTTTCATGGCGTTTTCCAGCATGGGCAAATAGGCCTGCTGAAAGGGTTCAGAATCGGAAAACTCCGCATAGAATCCTAGGGAATCTACTCCGGATCCCAGATACTGAACATGGGGGAAAATCTGACGAATGGCCACCCCGAGAAGGGCCGCTCCTGTATGGTTTTCTGACATTTTTTAATAGGTACATGGGATATAGCTGACTCGAACAGCTGACCTCCACGATGTCAACGTGGCGCTCTAACCAACTGAGCTAATACCCCACAATAATTTCGCTCTATGATATAGTTTTTCAAAATTGAATGGAACCCCTGATTGCTGCCCGCTTTTTTTCTAGGCGTTAGCGAGGTGCTCAGATACAAGATTTTTGAGAAAACCAAGGTGTAGGCACCTTGGTGACGAAAAAAACGCAGTAGATGACCACCGCAGGTAGCATAGGGGAAAATGGGGTAGCAATTAGGGGTGCAAGCAAATTCACATCTTGATCTGGCCTACGAATACTGGCAAAAAATTCTTCGAAAAGACGATTGGGCCATCGATGCCACGTGCGGCAACGGGAGGGACACCGCCCGTTTAGCCCCTCTCTGTCAGGGTCTAATTGCGCTAGATATCCAAGAAAAAGCAATCGAAAATACACGGCTGCTTCTAGAGGGAAAAGCGCATCTCTTTCGTCAGAGCCACGAGACCTTCCCTCCTCTGGCCTATGAGAAGCCGATCCGCCTCATTGTCTATAACTTAGGATATCTCCCAGGTGGAGACAAGGATCTCACCACGCGGGTTGAATCCACCCTAAAAAGCCTTCAAAATGCCCTAAAAC
>JAAKFB010000151.1 GCA_011065235.1 Chlamydiota bacterium
ATGGAAGAAAGCATTCCAATTAATTCTGAATCGCAAACGAGAAATTCCTCTGCGATTTCAAACGGCTTTAAAGCTTCTTCCGAAAACAAGATCGAAAAGAAGATGCCAGTAAAATCGAATACTGGCTCTTCTTTTGTCTTTTGACGTTTTTGAATATCCCTCTCGGGCGTCGGTCGCTGGTGGATCGGTGTCGTTGTCAAAATCGTTTATCTTTTTCCAGGAATCTGATTTCCACCTGAGGTTGTAGTGCTATTCTCGCGAGGGCCTCCAGGTATGACATTCCCAGAGCGAGTCACCGATTTAGGACCTTGTGGAACCCCGACGCGCACATTGCTTGTTCCAGGAGCAGTATAACTAGGGGGCGAGGCATGTGGCTGTCCTCTCCCTACAGGAATCTGCTTCGGTGGTGGCCCACTTTGCACAAACTGGCTTCCTCCTGCTCTACTTGTTCGTGGTGGCTGTACTTGGACAGGATTTCTACTAGTCAAGCTTCTCCAAGTCCATTTTGAATTCTGCTGAGGAATAATAAGAGGTGCTGGTGGGGTGATCCACACTTTTTGAGGGACTGCCCGATAGCCGGCAGTTCTTGGAGATCGCACTACCACTGTTCCCGATGCCAAGATGATGACAATCACTGCTAGTAAAGCGAACTGAGGGGGCATTGTCGACACTGCAGCAATGACTAAAAAGATAGCCGCTGTTATGGCAATGACTTTTAAAGCTGTCGCATTAAATCCATCATTTGTCTCATGTCGTGTACATTCGAGACGTTTGAGATCGGCTGCATTTTGAGAATGCAGTCGATCTGCTTGAAAATTTATTTCGTTCATGCGCGATCTCCCATTCTTTTAGAAGCTGAGGAAGAGATTTGTCTTGCGCGAACGAAGTGGTTGCTGTTGACGTTGATGATGATGCAATTATAAGCAGAAAACCACCAGAGCCATCCATCATTTTCTCCGATAATCAGCGTATCATCATGTTGCCATTCTTTAAAAAGATAGAGGTCTGTATGAGAGACTTCCCAGACGGTGCGGTCTCCTTGGCCATTTAGGACATAGACCTGACCCAAGTTATCATCGAGTCCGATGATCCATGTACTACGAGGGCCGAAAGCGATAGGACCTAACATGAGATTGACATTGATCGAGGAACTAAGATCTTTATTTGTCATGACGTAGGCATAGTTGGAACTCCATAGCCAATTTCCCTTTGGAGAAATGACAATGGTATCACTAGCGCGCCAGTTGCGGAGAACATGCGCATCATTCTTATCAAAAATCCATTCAGAACCGTCTTCGATTTCAACGATGTTTTCCTGAGGAATGTTTTCAATCCAGTGATAGAGATAGGGAGTGTAATTTGCAGCAGTTGAGTGGAGCTCATTTGCAGTGAGGGCAATCAGATTATTCCACTTGATGGGGATCGTGGTTCCCGTAAGCTCAAGCGTTTCTTCATCTGAAGGATTTTCACATTCTTCAGACTCTTCTTGTCTTTTTTGCTCCATGAGTTTTTTGCTCTCTGGAGAAAGGGGACGAGAATCTACAATTACGTTTTTTTCTAAAACGTTAGAGATCTCATCTTGGTAGGTTTCTTCCTCTGCATTTCCTGCGACGGCAAGCAGAAAAAAACTTGTGAAAAGAGTGCTAGTTAAGGCCTTTTTCATTTCACTTCTCTCTTTGGTTATTGGTTAATCAAAACTTACGAAGAAGCGTAGCATGAAAGGTAAAAATTTGAAAAGAAAAATTATTGCATGGAATGGTATAGCCAGCGGTCGCCCACTTTAATAAAGCGGCTTGTCTCTTGGAAAGAAACATCCTTGCCATTTTGAAAGATATGAGCAAGAAACGTGACAAAGGCTTCTTGATCGCCTTCCACAAACTCCAGGATTTTTAGTCCGCGGAATTCCGTTTTCTTACAAAATTGGAGAATCGATTCTGTCCAAGCTGCGCTATCTTTGGAAAAAAAAGGATTTTCAGGATGTGTTGTTGCAATGATGTATTCGGGATGCTTATAAGCATAAGCAGAGTAGCGAGAACGCATCAATTGCAGAGCACTTTCAGGAAGGATTTTTCGCGCGTGATAAGGTCCGCAACATTCTGAATGGGGAAGACCACTGTGGCAAAGACATTTCATGTCCTATACAATAAGAAATTTGCGGGTTATTTGGAAGCAATCTTATCGAGTTTTTTTAAGACCCTGTTAATTTCATCTACTCCGGTTCCCTTGTCGATCATTTTCCCTTGTGTATCGAAAATCACTACCGTAGGTACTGCAAAGACATTGTAGCTATCCGCAAGCTCAGTAAATTCCGTGACATTGACCTTCAAGAAACGGATTTTTCCTTTATAGGTTGTAGCGAGTTGATCCAACTGGGGAGCCAATTGCTTACAAGGGCCACAAAGGGGAGAGTAAAAGTCGACAACAATAGGGGTCGAATGTGTTCCAATCGACTCATAAAATGCTTGCTGACTCGAGAGCTCTTCTACTTTGCCAGAAGGAGTATTGCTCGCTTGCACCATTTTGACCTCTGGCCCTTTTTGAATGAGATTAGCAGGCTCAGAAGCTAAAAAATGCTCGACTTGAAAGGCCGCTTTGGCCCCATCGCCAGCAGCAGAAATCGCTTGCTTATAGACGGGATCGACGACATCTCCAATTGCAAAAACTCCAGCTGTAGAGGTCTGCTGATCACGAATGAGGCGGATATATCCATTTTGATCGAGGTCGATCTGTTTGGTAAAGATTTCAGAATTGGGTTTTGCTCCAATGGCGACAAAAACTCCATCGACGGGTAATTCCTTGGATGTTGAGAGATTGAGGTGGGTGACTTTTTGCCCATCTCCCTGAATTTGATTGACCTTGGTGTTATAGAGGATCTCAACGTTGGATTTTTTTACCAGCTCATTTTTGCGCAATGCTTCAATTGTTCGGAACTCATCGGAGCGCAAAATGACATAGACCTTTTTGGCGATTTTTGAGAGATAATCGGCCTCCAAAATGGCCGCATCTCCTCCGCCGACGACCGCCACGGTTTTGTTCTTGTAGAGTCCGCCATCACAAACAGCGCAACTATAGACTCCACGGGTCCAATAACCTTTTTCTCCAGATTCTCCTGGGACGCCCAAAAGATTGGGCTTTGATCCCACGGCGACGATACAGCTTCTCGCCCGGATGGTTTCGATTTGATCGTGATCATACACGTCGCGAAGAGTAAACGAATAAGGGGCCTTAGAAAAATCGACGTGTGTCACTTCTTTTGTAACAATTGTCGCCCCATTGGCCTCGGCTTGCTTCCGGATCTTGTCGACGAGATCTTGCCCGCTAATTTCTAGCTCTCCTGGCCAATTATGGACGTTAGGAGACTGAGCAATCGATCCACCGGGGGATTGTCCTTCAATTACGAGAGTATCGATCCCAGCGCGCTGTAGATAGATTGCTGAAGTGAGAGCACCCACTCCACCACCGATGATCACAACGGGTTTGACTTCATTTCTTTTCTCGATTTCAGCTTGAAGGGGAAATCCCGAGACGAGAAAAATTAAGAAACTATAAAGAAACTTTTTCATGAATGATATTCCTTTTCTTTTAATTTCTAATTATAGCATGTAGGGGATTAATTAATAAAGGGGGTAAGGATGCCACTTAGAAAGGGAAAATCCAAGGAAGTCATTAGTCAAAATATTCGTGAGCTTGTCAAGTCGGGACATCCTCAGAAGCAAGCGATTGCGATTGCATTTGAACTTATTCAACTAAAATCTCTAGGAAGATTCAATGAGAATGCGCTCAGATTTTTCAATCATGAATGTAGGCAATATTAATTTAATATTGCCAAATGAAAGATTGGGAAAGATGAGCTGCCTTCTTGAAGAAGATTCCAGAGACTTTAGTTGAATAGGTTCATTAGACGAAGCCCGCCGATCAGGGGCAAAAATTCCAAAAAAAAGAGGTGGAAAAAGGTCTGATAACAAAAAAAAGTCAAAATGAGTTTTTCTAACCAGTTAGTTATTAGAACCAGAAAAAATAATTTAAACTTAATTTGACAAATTTAATTTTTATAAACTAAAATACAACTATAGGTAAGGAATAAAAACCATCACATCAGATGGATAAAATCTTACCCATATGATGGACCATCGCATATTTATGGAGGAAAGATTTATGCCCGCACGTGTCATCCAGAACAACGGTGACAACAGCAATAAAGCACCAAAAGTGCAAATCAAAGCTCCTGTTGTCAAAGAAAATAAACAAGAAGAAATCAAACAAGAAATGGGAGCTATTCTGAAAGAAAATATCAGCAAAAGCTTCTCCAATATAGAACGAGCACAGTTTTATGCTGGGCATGACCGTTTAGAGCTTCAAGGTTCTAGCGTTCAAAGAGTTCGCGAATTGCAAGAAGAAAACGACCATTTGCAAAGAGAAATCGCTGCAAAAGAAGAGGAGATTTCTGCGTGTTCAGATCCGCTAGCTATCCTAGCAGATGTTGAGCATCGTAAAATCATCATCGCACGCAATACAGGTGAAATTCTTAAAATTTATTTGAGAAATGAAGAGCGCATCAAACGCATCAAAGAGCTTGAATCGCACAATGGCCGTATTCAAAATGAGATGATGGAAATGCAAGGGCAATTCATTTCGACAAAAGACATGGAAGAGAAGACGAAATTTGCTTCTGAGTTTTTCATTTTGAAATCAGAAATCGAAGGTAACCTACAAGAAATCAGCGAAT
>JAAKFB010000152.1 GCA_011065235.1 Chlamydiota bacterium
CTCGATCTCGCCCACATCCAAAGACAGTGATCAGCTTGCCTTGCTTGACGCTGCTTAGAGTTTTGAGAACATTTGCTAAGGCGTCTTCTGTATGAGCAAAATCGACAAAAATATTGAGACCACGCCCATTTTTCACTTTCTCAAGTCTTCCAGGAACCCCTTTAATCGATTTCATATACGAGACACACTCTTCAAGTGTTAGGCCAGAGCAAAGCCCAACAGCAATTGCTGCGAGGAGATTATAGACATTAAATTCCCCGATCAAAGGGGATTTGCAAAGGCATTCTTTCCCTTGAAAACACGCCAGAAATTGAATTTTTTTATCCGACAGTTGCACCTGTTTTGCCATCAAATCTGCTGGTTTATGAATCCCAAACGTAAACATTTTTGCCCGCGTTGTAAATATTGCCTTGTCGTCTGCATTGAAAATCGCCCATTTATCTTCGGAAAGCCCCTGAAAAAGTTTTTCCTTTGCAAGGCGATACTGCTCCATATCGTGATGGTAATCCAAGTGTTCCGGGCTTAAATTTGTGAAAAGAGCCACATCAAAATCGATTTCTCCAAGCCGATTTTGATCGAGCCCATGAGAGGTCGCCTCCATTACAGCTGCTCCACATTTTGCCCCTACCATCTCGCGGAGTAATTTGTGATTGGTGATCACGCCTGGTGTCGTCAAAGATCCGGGAAGATGGTGATCTCCCACTATCCATTCAATCGTTCCAATAAGACCTGTAAGGAGATGGGCTTTATCGAGCATATGTTTGATCAAATAGCTCGTTGTCGTCTTTCCATTGGTTCCCGTCACTCCTATCATTTTCAGTTCAAAAGAGGGATCGTGATAGTATTTGGCTGCAAGTTTTGCTTCGATCTCTGCCACATGGGGGTGGATGAGCTGAGTCACGTGCAAAAAAGGATCGAACATATCGGTGAGCACACAAGTGGCTCCAGATGCCACCGCATCGGGAATGAAATGGGTCCCATCATGTGTCCTCCCCTTTTTGGCGATGAATAAATTACCTGGGGCAACGAGTGTGGAATTCGCACACAGCCCTGTCACCTCCACTTCTTTGGAGCCTTTCACTTCGAGGTCAGGAGTATGTTCAATCAATTTCTTTAGTCGCATCAGTGATTCCAGGTGTCATAAAGGTTTTTCAAGGCGTCGATTTCTTTGAGCCAATCGGCTTTATTTCCATCTCTTCTCGGATCTCCAATCGGGTATCCGTAGGGGTCATCGGGCTCGACTCCCAAATACTCGAGTGTCCGTCTCCCAATGCGCTGGAAAGCTGGAGCTGCACAATTGCCTCCATATTGATTACTCCCCACTCCGGGAATGATTTTATAGGCGGGTTCATCAATCACGATCATCAGCACAAATCTAGGATTGTCAACCGGTGCAAACCCGATAAATGTGGAAATGTGGTCTTTTTTTGAATAGGTTCCGTTAATGATTTTCTCCGATGTCGAGGTCTTTCCCGCTTCTGTATATCCGAAAATATCGGCTTTTCTCGCTGCGCCCCCAAATTTCGTCACATATTTCATGCCACACACCAACTGGCGGACAATATCGGCATCTAGCAGGCGATTCTTTCGAAATTCCTCTTCTCGTATCGTATTATCTAAGAGAACTTGCTGCGTTCCATCGGAAAGTTCGCGCACAATTTTACGCACAAGCGTCGGCTTCACATCATAGCCACCATTGGCAATTATGGCAAAGTTACGCACCATTTGAAAGCTGTTCGTTAAAATATTGTGCCCCATTGCCAGGGAATAAGGGGTGGGGCGCGACCACTCTAGCGACCCATTAGCATGGAGTTTTCCAGGTCTAGGAAGGAGCCCTACGCTTTCTCCGGGGAGCTCTATCCCCGTTTTTTGTCCAAACCCAAAAATATTTTGAAGGACATTGCGGTACCAGTCCTCCCCCATCGCCTCAATGACTCTTTGAATCATTTTGGCCATGTAAACGTTAGACGATTTTTGAATCGCCATATACATGTTCATATAATGATGGGTCCGTACGTCGCAGATCGGCTTTGTCCGTCCCGGAAATATAGTGGGGAGCGTCGATATTCTCTCAATCGGGTCAAAGATGGGAGGTTTTCCCTGCTTTTCCATTTCTTTATTGGCCATCAAAGAAATCGCCATCGTGATCACCTTCATCGTCGACCCAGGTTCGAACGGGTCGGTAATCGCTTTCACCTGCGTCTCTTCGAGAAGCTTTTCATCATTGAAATAGTCCCGGTATTCTTTGGGATTGAAAAACGGAAACTGCGCAAGTGCTAAGACCTCTCCAGAATGGGGATCCATCATGATCGCCCATCCCCGTTTCGCCTCCGCTTTTTTCACCTGCGTTTCAATTTCCTCTTCCGCAATTGTTTGAAGACAGTGGTTCACCGTCAAATATATATCGGCACCATTTTGGGGCTTTTCAATCACTTTTCCGGTATCCATTGCATGCCGAGGAGAACGGTAAAAAAGCCTCTTACCGGGCTTGCCTTGCAAGTATTCATTGAATACATGCTCGAGTCCTCCCGTGGGAATGCACTGCCCTGTCGTCTCATCGCGCAGCTCACGTACCGTATGAAGCACATGCCCTAGCAGCTTTCCAAAGGGATAGGACCGCTGATAGTCTTTGATGAAGAACACGGCATTGCGGGCGATCCGAGTGGGCTTCGCATAGTCTAGCCACCATCTTTGGATCTGATCTTTCAACTCTGAATGGATCCACATTGCCAATTTGCGGCTGCGCAGCGGTTTATCAAATTGGGCTCGCATGTGGGCTTTTTCGTCAGCATTGAGCTTTAGAACCCTCCCAAAATAGGCGGCGATCTCATCTCGTTTATCTTCAGGGATCGCCTTGGGGTCGATGAAGAGGTGAAATTTGGGAACATCGATAACAAACGCTTGAGGAGGGCTGGGATGTGCCGTCTTTATCGACGTATTTGAATAGAAAAGTCCTCGCTTGAATGGCTCCTTCATGATCACCGTATGTTGAGCGTGTGCTTGTTTGTCCCATTTTTCATGCTGGACAATTTGAATCCGAAAAAACTGAATAATCAAAAGAGAAAACAGAACGAGTAAGAAAAGGGCGACTCCGATGAGTCGCTGCTGGTCTTTGGAAGTAGAGGATTTATTAGGGGTTGGCACCGGTTGCAAAAGTGATGGTGGGTTTTTTCTTATGCTTTGTCACAACTTTTTCATCTGAGCCTCTCATAGGACTCGGCTCTCTAAGTGTCACCACTTCCTGGCCAATTGGAAATTTCAAATGAGAAAAAGCGCTTTGCTTAGCAATTCTCATCAAATTTTCCGGACTTTCATATTTTTCAATCTTGTAGAGAAGATGGGTATTTTCTTCATCAATATGACGCACTTCGCTCGTCAATTGGGGGATACGGATACGCAAACTCGTGATCTCAGTTTGCAAATTGAGATACGAGTAAAGGCAAAACCCCAAAAAGAGGATGCAAACAAAAATGCGTATAAAAATTCCCTTATTCATCTTATTTTCTCTGCAAAGCGAAGCTTCGCGCTGCGGCAGCGCGGGTTAAAGCGCACCTCTTCATCTGTTGGGACCTGGGGCTTCTTACTCAAAAGCCGTAGCGTGGGCTTTTGGACATATTCCTTATATTTATTCTGAGCGGGAACCGTAGCGCCCTCTCTAAAAATTGCCTTCGCAATCCGATGTTCTAGGCCATGAAAACTCATCACACCAATCCGTCCACCACAACTGAGCACTTCAAGCGCTTTTGGAAGGGCCTTTTGGATCGCTTCCAACTCCCGATTCACACAGATGCGAAGGGCCTGAAAAATCAATGTCGCCGGATGCAGTTTCTTCTTAAATCCCCTTCCAAGAGATTGGGCAATCAGATCGGCCAACTGCTTTGTCGTCTCGATCGAGCCACGCCCTCTCGCTTCCACGATTATTTTTGCCGCTCTGCGCCATCTGGCCTCTTCACCAAACTCACGAAAGATTTCACCTAATTTCTTCTCAGACCATTCATTGATAACCTCTCGTGCTGTCAATTCTTCATGCGGATCCATTCTCATATCGAGAGGACCTTCTTTGCTGAAGCTAAATCCTTTACTTTCGCGATCAAATTGCATCGATGAGACTCCTAAGTCAAAAAAAAACCATTTACTTGCTCGATCCCTCTTTCTTGCAGCTGCAGATCGAGATCGGCAAAATTGCCTTGAACCAGCTCTATTTTCTCCTTCCATGGAGAGAGCACCTCTTCGGCAATTTCCAGTGCGTCGGGATCCTTGTCACACCCGATATAGCGTTCAATTTCGGGGTGCGCTTCCAAAATGGCACTGGCATGTCCCCCTGCGCCGAGGGTTCCTTCGTAAAAAACTTTTAACTCTACTCCATCAAACCCCTTCAATACCTCATCGACCATGATGGGTGTGTGGGGGCGCTTGTTATTCGAAGACGGGGATGTGCGCTTCATCCTCCTCCTCAAGTAGTGCAAAGGCCTCTTCTGTCATCTTCGCGAGCTCCGAGTCGTGCCCTTTTCTATTGAGCAACTCATCGAGTTCAGCGTGGTATTTCTCTTTCGGCCAGATTTCAATCTTGTTCAGTACGCCCGCAATCACAATTTCACCTTTCACATCGATTGCTTTTTTCAGCATCAGTGTTAATACCTCCCTACCAATCTTGTCTCACCTCAGTTGATGCAGCGTCGAACAGCACAACAGTAAGATTATTTCGTATTTTCCAACATGTAG
>JAAKFB010000153.1 GCA_011065235.1 Chlamydiota bacterium
ATACAAAGTGGTCATTATCGATGAGTTTCAAGATACCGATCCCTTCCAATGGAAAATTTTCGAGCGCCTCTTTCTCGAAAAGCATCTCATCTATTTGGTGGGGGATCCCAAACAGTCGATTTATGGGTTTCGCAGCGCCGATACCTATACCTACATGCAGGCGGCAAATGTCCTTGGAGAAGAAAAAAAAGCTTTTCTCGACACCAATTTTCGCAGCAGTCCTCAGCTCATCGAAGCGCTCAACGCCCTCTTCACGCAAAACCCCGATTGGATTGCCCTTCCCTCTCTCCCCGGAGCTTTAAATTATCATCCGGTAAAAGCAGGGCGGACAGAAAATAAACTCGATGAATCCCCTATCGTCTATTTTGGTGTCAAATCCGAGCAGGGAAGATTGAGAAGCTGGCCGACCAAGCAAATGGAAGAAGAAAAACTCTTTCCCTACATCGCCAGCGAAGTGATCCGCTTGAGAGAAAAAATCGAGTTTGCAGACATCGCCGTCTTGGTCAAGGACCGTTTTCAGGCCCAGCGCCTGCAGCTACACTTCAATCAATGGAAAATCCCCTCCGCCATCAAACGGACCCTCAATTTGGCCGAGTCACGGGGATTTATCGCTATGGAAATGCTATTGATGGCAACTGCTCAACCTGAAAAAGAGAGTTTGGTCCGCGCCGTCCTAAAAGGACCTCTTATGGAAGGAGACCTCAATCCCTTTTTCTCCCTGAAACAACTCTTTTTGGAAAAGGGATTTGCCCCATTTTTTGCAGAATTCATTTCAAAGCATTTTCACGCAAATCACTCTCTCTATTTAGAACTACGCCAAACCGCAGAAATCCTGATGCAAGCTCACAAAGCCGGCTTGGAAGAGCTTCTCCACCTCATGTACGAGCTCAAATCCTCAGATCCAGAAAGAGATCCTCGCCTAAAACTTCAAGGGGAAGAAGGGGAAGACAAAGTCCAGATCATGACCACATTTGCGAGCAAAGGGCTTGAATTTGAAGCTGTGTTTGCTCTCGGCATGGCATCTCGCCACTGGGTAGATGAATTAGATGAGGAAAAGCAAGCAGAAAAAATGCGCCAACTCTACGTCGCCTTCACAAGAGCGCGGGAAAAACTCTACATTCCTCAACTTTTCGACATAGCCAAAAAACCCATACTTCCTGGCCACGCCTCTCCCATCGAACTCTTTTTCAAACAGCGCTCTATGCCGACGCATTGGATCGAAGAGATTTCCTTCAAACCTTACCTGGAAGAGAAAAAAACAACTCCCCTCATCCAGCCCCCTGCTTTCAATCTCCACTTTGAACCAGAATATCTCACATCCTTTTCTTCGATGGCAAAGTCACACGCCTCGACATTCCTGTCTGATCGTTTTCACACCCAAGATCTGACGAAAAAAACGCCCCATACCCTACCTCTAGGTGCAGAAACGGGAACGGTGATCCACGCCGTTTTTGAAACCCACTTTCAAGAGCGAGCGATTCCCCTTGAACAAGTCACGCTAGAAGTGCTCAGCGGAACCCATTTAGAGGGATGGGAAGAAGTGATAGCAAAGATGGTGAAAGAAATTCTCAAAATGCCCCTCGAGGGGGATTTTTGCTTAGATACCCTCAAAGAAGGAGAGTATGTGCAAGAAATGGAATTTCTCTTTCCGCAAAATAATCAGCTCATCAAGGGATTTGCCGATCTTGTTTTCAAGCAAAGCGACACTTTCTACATACTCGATTGGAAAACCAATTGGATCGGTGATTCCGATAACGCTTACACCG
Source organism: Chlamydiota bacterium (assembly GCA_011065235.1). GTDB lineage: Bacteria > Chlamydiota > Chlamydiia > Chlamydiales > Rhabdochlamydiaceae > Sacchariniichlamydia. The sequence goes on from JAAKFB010000153.1 coordinate 1,767, forward strand.
AGGAAAACATCCACCTGGCGATGAAAGAACACGACTATTATCTCCAGGCGCGGCTTTACGGCGAAGCGATCAAGCGTTATGTAAAGCGGCTTTACACTAATCCCCAATTTGGCGGAGCGTACTACGTCTTCGTCCGCGGAAAAAAGGCGGTGCATATTGAGATCAGTATTTGATTTTTTTGTCTTGGGTCCTGGCAGTGACAGTGAATTGTATGTAATTGAATTTAAGTAGGATAAGAAGTTGCTTCCCTCGCAATTGTAATTATGTTACAATAAGCACTATCTGGAGCAAGGTTTGAAGCGACCGTTGATGAGGTTGTCATTATTAATTCAACTTGCCCCCTATCCCTTCTATGGGCTAGCTGCGCGAAAAATCTACTTTGCTTCTCTCGTCGGAAAGGTGCATTTCACCTTCCCTTCCTCAAGAATCTTGTATCTTTTCCGCTCGCTCGCGCCCAAAAAAGCGATAGGGGACAAGTTGAATTATTACAGTAATTAGGTTGGATTAAAAATTATGAAAAACACAAAAAAACAAACATTTGTTTATAAAGCGTTTGGGTTTCCAATTAAACTCATCAATGTTCCCATGAAAAGAGTAGTTGGTGAATGGGTCATTGATGTAGATTTTGTAGCTTTAGAAAAAGCTATCCTACGTCTTCTTATTCATAAGCGGACCCCTCTTAGTGGGGCAGAGCTTCGATTTATTCGAAAATTTCTTGAGATGACAACTACAGAATTTGGTAAACTTTTTGATGTTAGTCATGTTGCAGTTCTGAAATGGGAAGGAGGAAAAACACGCCCGCCCATTTCCACGGATATTTATATCCGTTTACACGTGTTAGATCAACTTCGAGTTAAAGATAAAGAGTTCCGCGACGTATTCGATGAAGCAAAAGCAAGCACTCTAACGCGGTACAAAAAGAAAAAACCCCCTCTTCTTTCAATCAATATTGATGAGGACTTAGAATCTGCTTAATCGACAAGCTCAAAAGACAATAGAGAATGAAGGAGAGATTCTTGGGATTTGCTAAGGAAAAACTCTTTGGAAAACGACCGCACAAGTGGCCAAAGCTGCAGAGCCTCGTTGAAAAAGGCGAATTGCTCAACATCGACATCGCCTATGCTGAAACCCAAGTGCCCCATGGCAGCGAAGAGGAAGCGCTCTCCCACGCCACAAAGCTCGCTATGGTCCGCCAAGGCCATCTCACCCTTCCAAAACATGTCCACTATGAAGAGCAAATCGTCTCACATGTAAAAAGACTTCTCCCTCAGCTTTCCATCATCACGGGCGGCCCTGGAACCGGAAAGACCTACACCGCAGCACAAATTGTGCGAGAGAGAAATACGAAAACCTTACTTGCCGCTCCAACTGGAAAAGCCGCTGCTCATCTTGAGAGCCAATTCGATCTTCCCATGCAGGCAAAAACCCTCCACTCCCTTCTAAAAGTACACAGCCCTCTCGATTATCAAACCCCCATCGACCCCCTTGAAGCCAATCTCGTCATCGTTGATGAGTGTTCGATGATCGATCCCCCGCTTTTTGCCCGCCTTCTCTCTGCCATTGGACCTGAGACCACCCTCATCTTATTGGGAGATCCCAATCAACTGCCCGCTGTGGAAGGGGGAAGCGTCTTTGCCGATCTGATCGCCTCGGGCGCCATCACCACTACGACATTAACCAAGTGTATGCGCTCTGATCGCCGCGAGATTCTCGATCTTGCCGCTGCCATTTTACGGGGCGATCCCTTCGATATGCGCAATATCGATCTGGGATTTGCCAGCGGCGATCTCGAAACGATCTATCAAAAACTCTGGAACCATGTAAAAACACGCGATTTTGATCACTTTCGGATCCTTTGCACCCTGCGCAAAGGCCCGCTCGGTGTCGATGCTCTCAACCGCTTCCTACATGAGAAATTCTCAGCGCAAACATGCAGGTTTCCCATTCTCATCACTCGCAATGATGCGCGCAGCGGATTGTACAATGGAGATATGGGAGTACTAGAAAACCAAGAAGCGCATTTTTCAGGAGATCGTCACTTTGCACTTCATGAGCTTCCCCCATTCGAGTATGCCTATTGCATCTCCGTGCATAAGAGCCAAGGAAGTGAATACGACCATGTCCTCTTTCTCGTTCCCGACGGATCCGAGGCTTTTGGGCGTGAAGTACTCTATACAGCGGTTACAAGAGCTAAAAACACGTTAGAAATAGAGGGGAATCCCTCGCAGATTGCAGCAGCCCTTGAGCGCTCCTCTTTAAACCCGTGACGGCTACCTCATTTTTCCTCTATGCTACCTGCGGAACTCATCTACTGCGCTTCTCTTGTCGCCAAGGTGTAGACACCTTGGCTTCCTCGAGAAACTTGTATCTGAGCCCCTCGCTTACGCCTAGATGAAAAGAAGGTAGCAGTCACGGGTTAAAGCCGTCAGCCATTCGAGAGCAGCTTTCTCAAATCCCAAAAGGCGATTGAGGGCTTTTCTAATGAATTGCTAGGGGAAATTCCTGAAATGAATTGAGTATCATCAATTTTAAGTAAAGCTGTTACCTTCCCTGGATTGCCACCAATTGTTAATGCAGATCTTTGCTCTCTCAAATCCCAAATTTTGATGGTTTGATCATCCGATCCAGTTGCAAAATACTGAGTGGATAAATTGATGACAGAACGGATAGTACCGTTGTGCTCTTTGAAGATTTTAATCATCATAGGTGCGTTGAGATCTACTATTCTTATGGAGCCATCAGAAAATGCTACAGCTGAATAAGCACTTTCTATGCGAGCATATCCGGAAATTTGAGGCGGAAATAGCATTGTTTTTTCTTCAGAAGATGCACGTATGCCAAAGGTTTTGGATATTATATTTTGTTCCTTCATTTTCCAGATTTCTAGATTAGATCC
>JAAKFB010000154.1 GCA_011065235.1 Chlamydiota bacterium
GCTGTGCTCTGGCCTGACACTTGAAGCGTGTGTTTCGCATTTGAAATCGATTAAAGGGGTTCGGGCAAGGCTTGAGAAAGTGAAAAATAGGCGTGGCCTCAATATTTTTGTCGATTTTGCCCACACAGAAGATGCCTTAGCAAATGTCCTCACAACGCTGAAGCGCGTCAAGCAGGGCAAGCTGATCACTGTTTTTGGCTGTGGGGGAGACCGGGACCGTGAAAAACGTGAAAAAATGGGACGCGTTGTCTGCAGACTGTCCGATGAGGCCATTGTGACAAACGATAATCCACGCAGCGAAGATCCCGAAAAAATTGCTGCACAAATTCTGAAGGGATTTGAAAACGACTATCCCGTTCATCTGCAGCTCGACCGGAGAAAAGCCATCCGCAGGGCAATTGAGTTAGCAAATCCCGAAGATATCCTTCTCATCGCAGGCAAAGGGCATGAAAATGAACAGATCTTTGCGCATCAGATCATTCCCTTTGATGACAAAGAAGTGGTGCAAGAAATTTGTGCAGAAAAGGTAGGTGCATGAAGCTGATTGTCAAACTGCTGATTCTGCTGTTGCCGATAGCGTGTTTTGCCAAAGAAAAACCGATCATCATTATCGATGCTGGACATGGAGGAAAAGATCAAGGAGCGCGGGTGCGCAATTTTGAAGAGAAAAAATTGACACTGCGTACCTCCTATCTGACAAAAAAACGCCTCGAAGAGCTGGGATACCGTGTGATCATGACACGGGCGCGCGACATATTTTTACCCCTTGGCACACGGGTCATTCTCGCTAATCGACGATCTCCTTCCCTTTTTGTCAGCATTCATTATAATTCAGCTGCAAGCCCTGCTGCGAAGGGCATTGAAGTTTATTATTACGGCAAAGGCAAGCAGGCAAGACGTGCATCCTCAAAAGAGCTCGCAACATCCATATTGGATCAGATGATCTTTGCGACAGAAGGGGAGTCGCGCGGGGTGAAACAGGGAAATTTTCAAGTGATCCGGGAGACTGCAATGCCAGCAATCCTTGTGGAAGCGGGATTTATCACGAATAGTGATGAGCGGGCCTTGCTAGGAACGCAGACCTATCTCGATAAACTCGCACAAGGGATCGCAGTCGGTGTTGATAAGTTTGTGAAATAAGGAGAATTCAATGGCAGAGCAAGAAGCAGACTTTGGCTTGATCGGTCTGGCCGTCATGGGTCAAAATTTAGTGCTAAATATCAACGATCATGGCTGGAGGGTCGTCGTCTTCAACCGGACAGTTGCAAAAGTTGATGATTTTTTAGCAGGGCCTGCTAAAGGGACCCAAGTCATAGGGACCAAATCTTTGGAAGAATTCTTCAAAACCCTCAAACGCCCGTGCAAAGTGATGTTCATGGTCAAAGCCGGGCCTCCTGTCGATATGCTCATCGAAGAGTGTCTTCCTTTCTTAGAGAAAGGAGATATCGTCATCGATGGAGGCAATAGCCACTACCCCGATTCCGAGCGGCGTTGCAGGGCCCTTCAAGAAAAAGGGATCCTTTTCGTGGGAACGGGGATTTCCGGTGGAGAGGAAGGAGCCCGCTATGGTCCTTCGATCATGCCTGGAGGGAACCTGGATGCATGGCCGCTCGTGAAGGAAATCCTCCAAGGAATCAGCGCGAAAGCCGAAGAAGACGGTCTTCCTTGCTGTGATTGGGTAGGAACCGGTGGTGCGGGCCACTATGTCAAAATGGTTCACAACGGAATCGAATATGGCGATATGCAACTCATTTGCGAGGCCTTTCATCTTCTTACGTCCATTTTGGGAATTGACTACAGTGAAATGCAAAGCATCTTCACAGAATGGAACAAAGGACAGCTGAAAAGCTATTTGATCGAAATCACCAGCAGCATTCTTGGCCATAAAGACGAGGATGGAGCACCGATGATCGACAAGATCCTCGATGTTGCCGGGCAAAAGGGAACGGGAAAATGGACAGGCATAAGCGCTCTCGATATTGGCCTGCCCGTGACACTGATCGGAGAAGCTGTTTTTGCACGCTGCCTTTCAGCCCTCAAAGACGAGAGAGTGAGAGCATCAAAGGTCTACGCTGCGCCAAAAATCACATTTAAAGGGGACAAAACACAATTTATCGAAGATGTTTGCCAAGCCCTATACGCCTCTAAAATCATCAGCTATGCACAAGGGTTCATGTTGATGCGCGCGGCTGCAAAAGAATTCAATTGGGATCTCAATTATGGCTCGATTGCCTTAATGTGGCGTGCTGGATGTATCATCCGTAGTCGTTTCCTCAATGACATCAAAAAAGCTTACGACAAAGACACGAAACTGGAAAACCTCCTCTTTGACGATTTCTTCAAAAAAGAGATCACCAATGCAGAGCAAAGCTGGCGCAGAGTGGTGGCAACAGCTGTTGAAAACGGCATTCCCATCCCTTGCTTTAGCACGGCGCTTAGCTTCTTTGATGGATACCGCACCGAGCGTCTCCCAGCAAACTTACTCCAAGCGCAACGGGATTTCTTTGGGGCGCACACATACGAGCGTATCGATCAGCCTCGCGGCAAATTTTTCCATACAAATTGGACAGGAACGGGGGGAGACATCACCTCTTCCTCTTATAACGTATAGGCGAAACTATGAGCTATGTCATGCAAGTCGATCGGATCGATTCAGAAGAGAGAGGAGTGACCCAAAACGAATGGTTGCAAAGCAAGCACACCTATAGTTTTGGCAATTACTACAACCTCAAGCGGCTCAATTTTGGCACACTGAGCGTCTTTAATGATGACATTGTCGAGCCGGGCAAAGGTTTTAAGGCTCATCGGCATGACAACATGGAAATCATCACCATTGTTCTTGATGGTGCGCTCGAGCATAGAGATAGCAGTGGACACCATGGCATTCTCAAAGTAGGCGATGTCCAGCGGATGACAGCTGGCACGGGAATTGAGCATTCTGAGAACAATGCATCCTTAGACACAAAAGCCCACTTTCTACAAATCTGGATCTATCCCCAAGAGCGAGATTTGGAACCTGGCTATGAGTTAAAAACCTTCACGGATGAAACATTCAAGAACACACTCTTTCCGATTATTTCCAATATTCACAGTGAAACTGCTCTATTCATTCATCAAGACGCCACCTTTTACATGGGGCACTTTGATGCGAATCAAACGATCCAGCACCGTCCCAGCTCAAAAAAATACGGCGATTACCTATTTGTGATTGAAGGGGAAGTGCAATTGGGCGATAGCCGTTTCAAAGCGGGCGATTCTGCACAGATCACGCAGACAGATCAAATCGAGATGCAGGCAAAAACGGCCTCGAAAATCCTTCTCATCGAAGTGAGTGTGAATACCCTTTAGCTTTTCTGATAGTGGACCCAAGCGGAATCATCTAGGTAAGCTTGTGCTTGTTGTTTTGGGATTAGAGTCCGGATAGCGTCACTGATTTTCCACCAATGCCCCTTGTCATATAGGCAAGCAACCCAATGTCCATATTCCGATGAATTCCCATCATGATAGAGAAAAGCATCACAGACGTATTGGGATTTTCCTCCAAAATGTCTCTCTGTCGTTTCCCATTGCATTGGCATACGATAGTTTTTCTTCACTTTTCCACTTGAATCCTTGGGAAGAAAACGAATAGAGAAATCTTCTGGAGAAGCTGTATAAAATCGGAGAGATTTGTCTCTTGGATTGAGACTTTCATTGAAATACAAATCGAATGCCTCGTGCAGGCTTTTGGCTTCATGGTAGTAGACACCAAGCTCAAAGAAAGTAAGAGGTTCGTTTGTGGACTGAACAGTGGATGCTTTGTTCTCTACTTGAGAGACTGTTTTCACTGTTTGTTTGGGTAATTGACTTGTGATTTGGTCGAGAAAATAGGACAAAAATTGCCAGGGTTCTTCCTGGATTTTAGGACTGGGATCAAGGCTACTCACTTTTGTGCTCAGCCATTTTCGGATTGCTTGTGTATCTACAGAAGAGACATTTGTTGTTTCTTTTTTGTATTGGCGAAAAGCGCTCATCACATCGTTTAAACCACCCTTCCAAAACGAGCGTTGCTCAAGCCGTTTTTTGAATGCAGGCGTATTGAAAACGAGTTGGAGTGCTGCGTTGAGCCAGCAATTTTGCCCCTTTCTATGGAGTCCAATAAAAGGGCATTTTGGAGATCCAGCAGGTGCTTCTACGGTTCGGTCGGGTGTCCCAAAATGCATAGCTTGGATCCCTCCTAAAACTCCGCTTGCAATCACCACAGCAGGAATCAGAATAGCGACCGTGTGATTGGTCATCAGGGCAATATATGGAAACGCACAAGCAAGAACAATTCCAATTCCGACCAGCAGATAGCTTAGGACAACCAGAGAATGGGTCTTCCAATCCTTTTTAGATAAGGAAGTATCATGTTCCATCATCTGGTGGATCTGGGGGGTGGTATTGATATTTTGAACGCTCATATCACTCACATCAAAATTTTGCTAAACATCATCTCGAGTTTGCAACTTTTTGAGGCTGCTTGCCTCGTCTATTTCCCCTGGGGCGTTCGACCGATGGTCGAACTAGCGATTTATTTAAACAGGAAGGGGTTTTTAACCCCTTCCTGTTTAAATAAATCGCTCCGAGGGCAAATATCTCGAGGCCTTCAGTCCCAAAAA